>CAUCCR010000010.1:0-24812 GCA_958441355.1 uncultured Collinsella sp.
GGATTGGCGGGCACATCCGCTCACACCAGGCGGGGCCGCAGGAGTTGATCCTGCGGCCCCGCCGCTTTATGCCGATGCATAACGAGCGTTAGCGCTCCATGTTGGGAACGATGCTGCCCTCCGTTACTGCGCGCACGGCTAGGCGCATGATGTTGTCGTAGCCGGTCTTATTGAGAATCTCCGAGATGCGGCGTTTGATGGTGCCCTCGCTCATAAACAGCTCGGCCGCGATCTCGCGGCGGCTCTTACCCTCGCAGGCAAGGCGCATGATCGACAGCTCGACATCGTCGAGGGCCGCCGTGCCCGAGAAGATGCTCTCGGGCGGCTTGGGAAACGTGCAGTAACCCGCCAGCGTGGAGCGCATCACGGCGAATAGCTCGTCGATACCGACGTTCTTGTACACAAAGCTGTCGACGCCCGCCTCGCGCGCCTGGTCCACAA
This sequence comes from uncultured Collinsella sp., assembly GCA_958441355.1. GTDB lineage: Bacteria > Actinomycetota > Coriobacteriia > Coriobacteriales > Coriobacteriaceae > Collinsella. Next base: position 442 of record CAUCCR010000010.1, read on the forward strand.
AGGTGATTTCGGGCATACCCGTCATGATAATGACGCGGCACTCGGGCAGTTGTTCTTTGGTGCGCGCCGCCGCCACGATGCCGTTGGAATCGTGCTCGGTGCACACGTCCATCAGTATCATGTCCGGGCGCTCCTTGAGCGCGACACCCAAGGCCTCGGAAGCATCGGCAATGGCGGAAACAACGGTCATATCGGGCTGGTCGCCAACGGAGCGCGCCAGGCTCTCGCGCAGGATGGCCTGGTCTTCGACTATAAGGACGCGGATCATGAACTTCTCCTTTGGACCGTGGCGTTGGAGGCGAGCGGGATGGACACCGTAAGCGTGAAGGGCGGGGCGGTGTGGACTTCCAGGCTGCCGCCCAGATTCTGTGCGACATGCCTCATACCTGGGATACCCGTTCCCTCGCGATACGATACGGGTGCAGGCGCGCCGTCGTTAGAAACGACCATCCGCGCGACAGCGCCGTCTTCTGTCCCCTCCTGCCACAGGCGCACATGGACCTGATGGGCCTGTGCATGCTTGGTGGCATTGGTCGAGGCTTCGCGGATAATCTGCAAAAATGCTGCGGCGACACGCGCGTCGTTTGGCAGCTCGCCCTCCACATCGATCTGCACGCTCACCAGGCCAAAGGCATGGACGATATCGCCCAATTGCTCTGCCGGTTCGGTGTCGCCGCCGCTGCGCAAGTCGTCGGAGATTGAGCGCAGCAGCGGGTCGATCTGCTCGAGTGACTCGTCATCCAGGCGCCCCTCCTCCAGATAACGATGGAGGATGGACAGGCGCTGCCCGATCACGTCGTGCACGCGAGCGCGCACACGCAGATAGGCCGCATTGTCAGCAACTTTTTTGACTTCTTCGATCTGGGCTTGGAGCTCTTGGCCCGCAAGCTCAAGCAGGTGGTTGGCTTGCGCCAGGCGATCATGAGCATGCGCATACTCTGTTACATCCAGGCCGATAATGCGCTCGAAGAGGCGGCCCGAAACCATAACGTCATCGTGCACAAACAAGCGAATCTCGGCGGGAGAAACCTCGACCACCGCCCGCGCCTCACCAAAGCGGTCCAGATTAATCCGCACACGGTTCCTGCTGCTTTCGGGCATTTGCATGCTGAGTCTGCGCAGGTCGTTCCATGTTCCGCTCATATCGCCTAGGTCGGTGGGCATATGAAGCTCCACCAGGTTTTTTCGCATGCAGCGGTTCATGAGCAGCGGACGGCCCCTCGGGTCCAGATACAGGATGCCCACGGGAATCACGTTGATGGTCTCGATCGTCGAGAACATGGTGATATCCTCCTGGCGGTTGCGGACATCCATCAAGAGCGCCGCGATGGAGCGGAACAGGAAAAACGCTCCCTCTGCGATAAGGACAACGGTCCACGCCGAGCCCATGGCAAAAACTACCGGCGGTGTAACGGCGACAACGAGCAACAGTTCGGCCAGCATGACGAGGCGACGATAGTGCACCATAAGTACCACGCCATAGGCAAAGATTGCGGCATTGAGCCACAACGCTCCGCCCATTGCCTTGGCGCAAACGTCAAGCGGCGCCACCAGATACGAGCCAGATGACGCGAATAAGATGAGCGCCGAAATCATCAGGTGAAGCACAAGACTCGCCTCGTAGGCGCAAATCACCTTACGGTTATAGGACGAGCGGCGCGATGCGATGAGCGGGACGTGGATCGTCTGCAGACACGCAGCCAGGGCAAAGACAACATCGAGCGCAACGATTTGGGGAAGAATGAGCGAAATCTGCATCGTCACTCACCCGCCCGCGGCATCAAGACGATCATGCGCAGCTGGCCGGGCTCGCCCTCAAGGCGGTATGCCACGTTGCGCCCTTGCAGAGCGCTTTCGAGCTCTTGCGCAGCAGGCGTCTGCGAAAGATCTGCATCATCGTTGGAAAAAAGCGCGGCACGCAGCTCGACACTGCATCGGTCATGATCGCCCAAGTGATACATAAGCGCCGGATGGTCGGTGGTGTAGGCAAAAAACGCAAAGTCATACACGCAGTCGTACAGGGCGCTTACCGTACTGGCGTGCATCGGGCGCCGTATGGCGATAATCGAGGCGCAATCGATATCGATGGTGCGCAGGTCGCTTGCGAGCTCGTTGGCAATGAGCTGAATGCGGTCGCGATCAAAACCGCTCTCCCCGTGCTGTGCCAACGTGAGCGACCCCTTGCGCTTGCAATAGGCGACGAGCATCTTGGCGCGCTGCAGCATGCGGTAACGCTCGTGCGAAGACGATTCATCGGTCAACGGCGGCAGCGAGCTCAGCAGGTCGTACATCCCTTCGAGCGCGCGGGCAAGCGCCTGGTCCACGTCTTGGACCAGCAAGGTCTCGGCCTCTTGGTCTGCCAGGTGCGTCTTAAGGTCGTAGTCGGCGGCGAGCAGCTCATTTTGACGCTGCAGCTCCATACGACGATGTGCCAGTTCACGGTTAAGCTCGTTGAGATCCGACACGTCTTGGGCAAGCAGGGCCGATCCGCCCAGCAGTGGAAAGGCACGGTACATCACATCGGGATCGGACGCCACGGCAAAGGCATGGGCGCGGCTGTGCGCCTGGGTCCGCAACTCCTCGCGCACGCCTACCGGCATTGGCTTTGACACTGGCGTGGCATAGACTTCCTGCAGGTCGCGCGTTAGAACTTTGAGGTCAAGCGGCAAGGTGTCGAAAATGCCGGCGATGTCGTGATATGACGGAACGACACCGCAATCGAGACAGATTTCCATCGCCACCACGCACAAGACGCAATAGACGAGCGAGAAGTTGAGCCTCCATGCCCAGGGCACGCGCAACGCATATGAGATGGCAAAGAACGCGCCGCCCAGCAGCACGAGCGCCGCCGTGCCCGAGAAACGTTGGATGCGAAAGGACGAGGACCGACCCACCAGGATAAAAAAGGCCACAAAGTTAAAGGCCGTCCACACGAGGACGGCGAAATAAGCCCAGCCGTACGTGTAATCGTTGCTCCAGGTGTCGCTTGTACGGTCAAAGTGGAAGACCTGCTGGTGAAAATCGCTGGTGAGCACAAATCCGATAAGCAGGATAGCCATAATCCACAGCGCAGCGCAGTAGCGGCGACCCAGGCGGTGTTGCTCCAGGCCCGCAAGGCGCAGACCACACAACTGGTAGAGCAGCGGAATGAGCGTCATGGGCACGTAGTACAGGTACCACAGCACGGTGGCATAGAACGGCGTGAACGACTTGTACTTGAGAATGACTTCGATCATCCACAGGGCGCAGATGGTGGCGATGGCAACAAGACGGCGGCGCAACACATAGTCCAAACAGCGCAGATAGACCGATACGCCCCAGATCGAAAATGCAATTGCGGCAACAAGCAACGGCAGAGAGCTCGAATGGACGAGCGCATCCACGACCTCTTCGGACACCTCGCTATAGGCGGGCGCGGCGTTAGAAAGTTTGGGGTCGAAGGCGAACAGTGCCGGCAAGACTGCCAAAAGCATGAGGAACATCGCGGTGATGACACCGGCGATAGCAAAGACGCGGTGGCGGTACACCTGATGTGTTATGCCAACAAGGAATCGCGGCATGGCGAAGAACCTGCCGCCCCTGGGATCCGCCACGGGAGCGAATCGGGCGGCCGCGTGGCCGATATGTCGCTCGCGGGTACCCATAGTGCTTTTAGTGTACCGACAGATGGGTCGAAAAAGCGGGCCGCATGTCCCAAAATCCGCAGACGGCAAGGCGCCCGGCAGCCTCCCCCGTCTGGCACTTCCCGATATCCGCCCGCCCCAAACCACCGCAAAGGAGACAGGCACCTTTGTGGTGGTTTGGGGCGATGCGCTAGTCCACGGTGATGTCGAGGTTCTTGCCGATGAGGCCTACGTAGCCGCCTTCGGCTGCCTTGGGGCTGTCGGCGTGGCAGAGAACCCACTTGTCTGCCTTCCAGTAGCAGTAGCTGTCACCGGCGGCAGGCATGTCGGCTGCGGCCTCGGGGCGCGGCCCGTTGGTGCCGGCGGGAAGCGCGACCATCACCTGGAAGCCGCCTTCGTCGACCATACAGGGCGTGTAGTGGAGCGTGGTATTGAAGACCTCGACAACCTTGCCCGCCGGCACGCGGAACGCCTTGACGCACGCGGTATCGAGCTTGCCGCCCTCGATCTCCCAACGATGCGCCACGAGCAGGATAAAGTCGCGTGCACCCAGGTTGAACTCGCTGGCGCGGTGATACTCCAGGCAGTTGAGTCGTGTATTGTGGCCGTTGCACCAGCCCAGCTGGAACGGACGGCCACCAAACATGAGAAAGCCAAGCTTGTCGGCATCCTTGACGTCCTCGAGCTCCGGCGCGCCTGCTACGTACTTGCTGCCCTCGGGGATGGGCGTGGAGGCAAGTGCCTCGAGCACGGGCGACGTAAGCTCGGACGGAACGTCATCCCAAACGTTGCCATAGGACTTGAACTCGGGATCGTTGACAGAGTAGATATGCATGTTCACTCCTGTTCGTAAATGTGACTATACGAACATTCTAGAACAAACATGAGCGATTTTGAACGCTCGTCCCGACCAATCAACAAAAAGGCACCCCCGCATAAGCGAAGGCGCCCAATGCACGCGTTTTGGGCGATAAAACCCTTACGCCTGCTGATAGTGCAGATGCTTCTCGTCGATATCGGCCAAGTCGCGGTCGAGGTAGCGACGCGCAAGCCAGTTGGCCATGGGGAGGTTCTGGTCCAGGTAGTTGCCGCATTCCTCGGGAGCGGCACCGGGAACATCGCCCTCAAAACCGGCGACAAACTCGAACAGCTCACGCACGAGCGGCAGGATCTCCTCGCTCGTCACCTCACCAAATACGACGAGGTAAAAGCCCGTGCGGCAGCCCATGGGGCCAAAGTAGACAATGCGGCTCGACCACTCGGCATGATTGCGAAGGAACGTCGCGCCCAGGTGCTCAATGGTGTGGCACTCGGCGGTGTTCATGACCGGCTCCTTGTTGGGCGTGGTCAGGCGCAGGTCAAACGTGGTGACGGCAGCACCGGTCGCCGGATCGCGGTCGATGCGGCTCACATACACGCCGGGCTCAAGCAGCAGATGGTCAACGGAAAAACTCGCGATGCGCTCCATGGCAGATCCTCTCGGTAGTCAATTTGGGACGGGCTCTTTTAGCTGGTTCGAATGGTCGCACCAATCATACCAGTCAAAAAAGCCCCGTCCCAAAAAGACAACTTAGCCAAGGACACGGGCCATACGCGTCTTGAACTCGGACAGGAAGCGCGGAGCATCCACGGTCAGTGCCACAAGCGCGCTCTTGTCCGGATCGGACAGGCGGCGCTCATCGCAGATGGTGCGACCGCGGTACTCGCCCAGCAGATCAACACGCAGGTTGCAGCCGAGCGCACCTACGAGCGTGGGGTCGATCGCCACGGCAACGGCCAGCGGATCGTGCAGCGCACAACCACCCAGGTAGGGTGCGTTCATCTCGTACGAGCCAATGTAGTGCTCGACCATGCTCGCAAATGCGCAGCCCGCCATGGTGCCCGAGCCCGTCCAGCCGGCAATGTCGCGGCGTGTGAGCACCACGCGATGCGTCACGTCCAGACCCACCATGGTGAGCTTACGGCCCGAGCGCAGCACCGCGTCGGCTGCCTCGGGGTCGCTCGCCATATTGGCCTCGGCGCCCGCGCTCACGTTGCCGGGCACGGTAAGGGCGCCGCCCATCACGACCACGCGGCCGATGGACATCATCGCCGCCGTATCGCGCTCCAGGGCGAGCGCCAGGTTGGAGAGCGGGCCAGTCGCTACGTAGACCAGATCGGGACCATAGGTGCGCGCGGCATCGATCAGATAATCGACCGCAGCGTTGCCGTCGGCCGAGGTCGCCCCCACCGGCTCGTAGGGCGACGCGGGCACGCTCGCGCCGCCGATGCCGTTCTTGCCGTGAATGAGCGCGGTGGACGCCGGCGGCGTATAGGGCTCAGTCGCCTGCAGAGGACGGTCGGCACCCAGGTACACCGGAACCTCGGGGCGACCCAGCAGATCGAGCACCGCCAGGCAATTGTGCGCCGATTGCTCGACGCGCACGTTACCAAAGCACGTGGTGATGCCCACGAGCTCCACCTCGGGGCTCGCGATGGCATAGGCCAGCGCCATCGCATCGTCAACACCCATATCCAGATCAAGGATCAGCTTCTTGATTGCCATTGTTCTACTCCGCTTCTCCGTCTTTATCGTTTAACCAAACCAATGTTCAACTTCGGCGCGCGTGGGAATCGATTGCTGAGCGCCCAGGCGCGACACCGTCACTGCCGAGGCGCGAGCACCCGCGGCCATGCACTCAAAGAGCGGCAAGCCCTCTAGGCGAGCCGCCGCCAACGCGCCGATAAACGTATCGCCGGCGGCCGTGGTATCGACTACCGTACTCGAAAGTGCCGGCATGCGCAGCAGCTCACCGCCATCGCCGAGCGTAACCGAGCCGGCACCGCCCAACGTGATGACCGCAGCTCCGGCACCCTTGTCGAGCAGCGCATTGAGCGCGGTGACGCAACTCGCGTCATCCGTGGGCAGAATGCCCGTCAGCACCTGGCACTCGGTCTCGTTGGGGCAGACCAAGTCGACCGCAGGCCAGACCTCCGCAGGCAGCTCGCAGGCGGGCGCTGGATTGAAGACCGTATAGAACCCCAGCTCGTGAGCGCAAACAAGCGCCTCGGCCGTCGCTGCAAGGTCACATTCGCCCTGGGCGATAAAGACGCTTCCGGCAGCCGGGGCAATCTCGCTGGCGTCGCCGTCGAGCTCATGAGCCACCAGACGCCTCAGCGCGCAGGCAACGTCCGCGCCCGCAAGCGCATGGTTGGCGCCCGGTGACAGTACGATGCGGTTGTCGCCCTCGCAGCGAATGATGGTCGCCGTTCCCGTCTCCACGTCATCGCGATGCACTACAAAGTCACAGTCCACGCCGGCGTCTTGGAGCCCCACCACGAGCGACGCGCCGAACGCGTCGCGACCGACCGCGCCGATCATGTGCGTGCACGCGCCCATACGCGCGGCAGCTACGGCCTGATTGGCGCCCTTGCCGCCGGCGTTGGTGATAAACCCGCTGCCGCCGACGGTCTCGCCCGCGCGCGGTATGCGCTCGCACGCCACCGAAAGGTCCATGTTCATGCTGCCGAACACCGCAACGATGCCGCGATCTGCCATGGAAACCTCCTCATCTGCGGGCTTTGCACCCACCGTCGACCGTCGATTGCGCGCCTTCGCACCTCTATAACTTTAGTTCACTTTGATGTGAACGCACCCTTGAGGTTGCGCCAGCAGCAAGCATTCACAGGAGCAGGCAGCTACAATGAATACGTGCTGATTATTCTCGTCATTGGATGATGTTTTATGGAACAATTCTCGCAATCGGGCTCGCGCGGTCGACGCCGCACGGGCAACGAGCCGGCGCCGCACGAACGCGTGAAGAGCGAACGCCGTGCCAACGAGCCGCGACGCACCACGAGCCCCCATCGCGCTTCTGCCAACAACGCGGGCCGCGCCAACACTCCCGCCGCGGAGCAGACGCCTGCTCGCCCCAAGTCCCGCTACATCCCTGCCCTTGACGGCCTGCGCACGCTTGCCGTCGTCGCGGTGGTGCTCTATCACCTCAACCTCACGTGGGCGCAGGGCGGTCTGCTCGGCGTCACGATCTTCTTTGTGCTTTCGGGCTATCTGATCACACGCCTGCTACTCAACGAAGTCGCTAAGACCGGCCGTATCGACCTCAAGAGCTTCTGGATCCGCCGCATCCGTCGCCTGGTCCCCGCCGTGGTGACCGTCGTGGTGGTGACCTGTGCGCTGTGCACCGTCTTCAACCACGTGATGCTCACCAAGATGCGCCCCGATATCCTGCCGTCGCTGCTGTTCTTCAACAACTGGTGGCAGATTGCCCAAAACGTCTCGTACTTCAACGCCCTGGGCGATCCCTCGCCGCTTACGCACTTTTGGTCGCTCGCCATCGAGGAACAGTTCTACCTGGTTTGGCCCCCGCTGCTGCTCGCTATGGTATCCATGCACATGAGCAAGCCCAACACGCGCCGCGTGGTTCTGGGCCTTGCCGCGGTATCTGCCCTTGCCATGATGGTGCTTTACAACCCTGCCGCCGACCCCAGCCGCGTGTACTACGGCACCGACACCCGCGTGTTCTCGCTGCTGCTGGGTGCCTGGATGGCCTTTATCCCCGATCGCGACCTGGCGCCGGTGCGTCTCGCTCGTCGTTTGGGGCTCAATCGCCTGGCCGGCGCCGCCAAGCACGGCAAGAACGCCGAGGGCAAGCCTGGCGAGAAGGCCGACGAATCAGCCGAGACCGGCCCGGCACAGCCGAGCGCCCTCGTGCGCTTTTGGTCCTCGCCCGCATCCATCGATGTGTTGGGCCTCGTGGGTCTGGTTGGCCTTGCCGCCATGGTCGCGCTCACCAACGGCTACACCGCGTTCCAGTATCGCGGAGGCACGCTGCTGTGCTCGATCCTCACACTCATGGTCATCGCGGCCTGCGTGCAGCCCCAGGGAATGGTTGCCCGCGCGCTGTCCGCCGAGCCGCTCGTATGGGTTGGCAAGCGCTCGTACAGCATCTACCTGTGGCACTATCCTCTGCTGTTGCTCATGAACCCGGTCGCCAACATCAACGATACACCGTGGTGGCAGTACATTTTGCAGGTGCTGTTGGTGGTCGCCGTGGCCGAATGCTCATATCGCTTTATCGAGACGCCGTTTAGGAAGGGCGCCTTTGGGCGCACCGTTGCCGAATTCCGCGATGGCACCACCACGCCCGCCAACTGGGCACGCACGCACGTCCCCGTCTGCGCAGCCTGCGCTGTCGTATTGGTCGTTGCACTGGGCGGCCTGATCTTTGTGCCCGAGACGTCTGCGCTGAGCGGCGAGGGCGCCGAAGTCCTCAACAAGGAAGCCAAGAACACCGCGCCCACCGACCAGCAGGCGGCCGACGACACCGACAAGGACAACGACGGCTTCCCCGATGGCTCCTACGATCTGCTTATGATCGGCGACTCCGTGTCGCTGCGTGCCGTAGACACCTTTGACGGTGTGTTCCCGCACAGCCATATCGATGCCGAAAAGGGCCGCCAGTTTGATGCGGGCCGCGCGACATTTGAGGGCTATATCCAGCAGAACCTTGCCGGCAAGATCGTGGTCTTTGCACTGGGCACCAACGGCTTGGTAACCGACGACCAGATCGACGCCATCATGGACGATGCAGGAGATAAGCGTATTGTGGTGTTTGTGAACACGCGCAGCCCGCAGCCGTGGGTTGGCTCTACCAACCAGGCCATCGCTAACGCCGCTACGCGCTACAAGAACGTGCGCGTTATCGACTGGTACGGATACAGCGCCAACCGCAACGACCTGTTCGATGGCGATGGCACGCACCTATCGACCACTGGCGTGACTGAGTACCTCAACTTGATCCACGATGCCGTCAAGAAGGACCTGCCCGTGCATCCCGAGGATCACGTCAACGATCCGCAGCCGGCAGCCGTCAAGTCTGCCACCGACGCACTCGTCAATGCGCTTGCCTTCAAGCCGCACAAGCTGGGCACCGACAAATAGCCCGCAGCAAACAACCCAAAATCACTCTTTTCGAGCCGGCCCCAAGAGGTCGCGGGCAAAAAACAGGCCGCAGCCCATCGCTGCGGCCTGTTCGGAAGCAAAAGTGGGCGTTAAGCGCTGTAGCCCATCGCTTGCAGCACAAACATGACGACTGTCAGCACCGTAATCACGGCGATAGTCGCCCAAGTGAGCACGTTCCACACGCGGCCATTGCGGTTGGCACCCATGATGTGACGGTCGGCGGCGATAACCACCTGGAACACCAGAACCACGGGCAGTAGCACGCCATTGATGACCTGTGAGGTCATCATAATCTGGAACAGATCGACGCCGGGCATAAGCACCAGCACGGCAGAGATACCGATGATGGCCGTAATGATGCCGCGGTAAACCGGGGCCTCGTCCCAGCTGCGGTCGGCACCGCGCTCCCAGCCAAATGCCTCGCAGATAGCGCTCGACGTAACGCCCGGCAGCACGCAGGCGGCCAAGAAGCTCGCCGCGACCAGGCCCGAGGCAAACAGTACCGTGGACCACTGACCCGCAATAGGCTCCAGCGCGCGGGCAGCATCGGCGGCATCGCTAATCTGAATACCCGCCGGGAACAGCACCGTACCGGTCGTGATGATAATGAAGCCCGCAATGATATCAGCAGCGATCGAGCCGCTCACGGTATCAATACGCTGCAGCACGATGTCGTCCTCGCCCGCGTTCTTATCGACCACGTTGTTCTGCGCCAAGAAAATCATCCACGGCGCGATGGTGGTACCGATCGTTGCGACCACGAGCGACACGTAGCTGGGGTCATTTTGAATGTTAGGCACGACCAGGTCGACCGCGACCTCACCCCAGTTGGGGCCAGCCATAAACGCGGCGACAATATAGGTCACGAAGACGCAGCTTACCAGCAGCAGAATCTTCTCGATGCGCTGGAAACTACCCGACATGGTAAGCATCCACACCAGCAGCGCCACCAAAGGCACCGAGATGCTCGCCGGCACGCCAAAGAGAGCAAGGCCGCTGGCGATACCCGCAAACTCCGAAATGGTCACAGCCGTGTTGGCGATCAACAGCGCCGCCATAGCAAGTACACTCTTGCGCACGCCAAAGCGCTCGCGGATGAGCGATGCCAGGCCCTTGCCCGTGACGCAGCCGCAGCGCGCCGCGGTCTCCTGCGTCACGATGAGCAGCACAGTCATGACGGGAAGCATCCAGAGCATCTTGTAGCCATAGTTGGCGCCCGCACTGGAATACGTTGCAATGCCGCCGGCGTCATTGCCCGAAAGCGCCGCCAGCAGACCGGGGCCCATAGCGCCAAAGATGGCCGCGATGGTCAACTTTTGCTTGGTGCCCGACTTTTGCTTGGTATTTTGCACGCGACCACCTAACCAATGACCGACATGGTGAGCAGCACCGCAGCGGCGCAGTACGCTACGCACGAGATCATGACGGCAATAACGTTCATGGCGGTGCCCGACGTGTTGAGGTCATGCTCGTCACGCCAGAACAGCACCATCAGGTAAATCACGGCGCTCATGTTGCCAACCAGGCAAATGATGGCAGCGATATTAAAGCACCCGGTAAAGAGTTGCTCCTCAAACATGGGCGCATCGGGGAACGCGGCGGTGCGCACCAGCTGGGCGCACAGGTAGGTCACGAGCGAAAGGATCAGGCCCATACCCGTGCTCTGGAAGAAGAATCCCAGATATGGCTTGGGCTCGTCGTCGTGACCGTCATACTCCAAGAAGTAGTTCTTGACGAACGACACCATGCGCGAGGCAGCAAGCAGCACGAGCGGCATGGCGCACATGGGGAACACCACCAGATGCGCGGAGCCGAGCGCCGTCCCCAGCACCGTTGCCATGATGCACGAGGCAATGCCCCACACGACAACCCAGTACTGGCGATGCACGAACCAGCTGAGCACGTTCGTCGAGTCGTCCGACGCGCTATCGCCCGAACCGACACCGGCGATCTGCAGGTCCTCCTGATGCTCCTCGGCGATAACGTCCATGGCGTCGTCGAAGGTCACGATGCCCAGGATATGACGGTTCTCGTCGCAGACAGGGATGGCAACCAGGTCGTACTTGGTCATCTCGTCCGTCACGTCTTCCTGGTCCTCGTCGGGCGACACGTAGACCAGGTCGCGATAGGCGAGCTGGCCCAGCGTGGCATCGCGGTCGGCCACGATCAACGTGCGCAGCGAGAGCACGCCGGTGAGCATGCCGCTCGGATCCTCGGTATAGACGTAATAGACACTCTCGAAGTCCTCATCGAGTTTGCGAATCGCCTCGATGGCATCGCCGACCGTCGCCGTGGCGGGCAGCGAGACAAACTCCGAGGTCATGATGCGGCCGGCGGTGTTGTCCTCATAGCCCAGCAGGTTACGAATCGCCTTCTCCTCCTTGACGCCCATCAGGCGCAGGAGCTTCTCGGCCTTCTCGTAATCGAGCTCGTCGATCAGGTCGGCGGCGTCGTCCGGGTCCATCATGGCCAGCATCGACGATGCGTCCGTATCGGACAGGCCCTCGAGCATCTCGGTCATGAGCTCGTCATCATCGAACTCCGAGATGGCCTCGGCGGCCTGGGCGGTGTCGAGCTGCGCGAACACCTGCGCACGCAGGCGCGGGTCGAGCTGCTCGATGATGTCGGCAATGTCGGCAGGGTGCAGCTCGCCAAGCGTCTTGTGCGACACCGAGAGCTGGATGTTCTTAGTCGAGCGATCGAGCAGGTCCATGTAGGACCAAGCGATGATGTCCTCACTGAGCGGCTTGCCCAGGTGCTTCATAAAGCCCTCGACGATATGCTCGAGCGCGGGGCTGATGGCGCGCAGCAGACCGCGGGCACCGACCTCGGCGCCCAGCAGGCGCAGCTGATTTTCGCCCGACATGGAAAACTTGATGTCGTTTACGCGCACGACTTTCATGCCCTGCGTATCGACAATCTGCTTGTTGAGCACGTCGCGGGCAAGCAAGAGTTCGGTCGGCTGCAGGTACGAAAAACGGATTTCGGTGGCCGACGTCTTAAGGTGTACACCCGTCTCGTCGATACGGTCGACCCATTTGCGCCAGCTGATCATAAACGGCGTCTTGCCGGGTCCGCGGAACGCGAGCGACGTCACGTGCGGAAAAACTTCGCCGGTAGCAATACCAAAATCGTTGACCACGCCGAGCTTTTCGCCGTCGACGTCCAAGACCGGCAATTTGAGCATCTCACTCAGATAATTCAATGGTGCTCCCCATCATTATTCCTCCGGACGCGGCCGCGCGTGCGGCGTCTGGGGGCTTCTGGATATGTATACGCATGCGCGGGCGGCACGCCGCTCGACGCTTACACCCCGTGCATGCGCAAAAAGCACCTGCATGGGGTCATCGACTGTATGGTCGAGGTTTGGATTTCACCTGTAACCTTTCTCTTGACCCTCATTAACCGCAGTAACTATAGCATCAGCATCGCCCTGCGGCATCGAATTTATGCGCTGCACATTGCAGGCATACCAAACGCTGACGCATCCGTGACATAGTCATTGGGGACGTTCTTAAATGACTACCCAATAACTACCCTGTGGTGTCATTGTCCTCAGCAAGCTGGGGGAACACGGCGTCCTTGGGCATGGTGACCTTCGTCAGCAAGGTGAGCTTTTTGCTCAGCGACGTGTCCGTCTTGACCAGGTCGCTGAGCGTCACGATCTTGTAGCCGTCGGCAATGAGGCCGTCGATAATCTGCGGCAGCGCCTCGAGTGTCTGCTCAGCGCATTCGCCTCTATCGGTGAGCAGCACGATATTGCCCGGCGTCACCGAATCGAGCACCGTCGAGACTTGCTCGTCGGCACCGTTGAGCAGCCAGTCGCCCGAGTCAATATTCCACGAGACCACGGCGGAGACCAGGTCCATCGCATCAATCCAGTTTTGCTCGTCAAAGGCAGCGTAGGGAGCACGCAGTAGCATCGTCTTCACGCCGGTCGCCGACTTAATCGCATCGGTGCCTTTCGTGATCTGTTCGCGTACCGCCTCACGGTCCTGGCCCTTGAGCGAATCGTCGCTGTAGCTGTTGGATCCGATCTCGCACCCGGCATCGACAATCGCCTTGGCCGTGGCAGGCGAGGCCTCGGCCGCATCGCCCGAAAGGAAGAACGTCGCGGTGACGCCCTTTTCCTTGAGCACCTGCAAGATCTGCTTGGTAGCGCCGCTCGGACCCTCGTCAAACGTCAGCGCCACGTACTTTTTGTTGCCCTTGGGCGCCACGCTGGCGCACGCAACGACGCAATCGGTGGCGGGCACAACCTCGCCGCGGTCCTGCGTCTTGCCCGACTGCTCACCAACCCACACCTCGGAGCGGCCCTGGACACCCCACGTCTGCACATACTCGATAGCGCCCGTGCCCTCGACCTTGAGCTTGGGCTCGATAACCGTAGCCTGAACCTCGTGCTTCTCGTAGGTGTTACGGCCATCCTTGACCGTCACCTTCTCGCCACCCTCAAGTTCGCGGCTATCCCATTTGCCCTGCTTCACGCGCTTGCCGTCGACCTTCACCGACAGCTTTTCGCCCCCATGGCGCTTGAGCACGCTGTCATCGACGGCTAGCAGGTCGCCTGCGTCGTAGGTGTCAGTCAACTCCTGATCGTCGATAAGATTCTGCAACGTAGAGCCCACGCGCACCGCGGTCTTTTGCCCGTTGAGTTCCACGTCCACGCTGCGGTTGACGTAGCCCACGACGGCAGCGATAAACAGCACGAGCGCGCAACCCACGGCGATGAGCGCATAGGGCAGGCGAGACGAACGACGGGGTGTGCGGCTGTTGCCGATGCGCGCGCTGCGATCGCTAAAACCGCGGCTATGGTTGAGATACATCGCGCCGGGCTTACGGTGACGCTTGCGCTGACCGCTGGGCAGCTGCCCCAGATCGCGGCGCGCCGTCGGACGCGCACCCGAACGCCCGTTTAAGTTGGATCCGTTTTGGCGCATGTGCCCTCCCCCATAAACACAGCAAGCCGGAGCAACAGGTCTCCGGCTTGCCTCCCATCATTTGGTACGTCGCTATTTTGTAGCTTTTGACGAGCCTCCGCTCGCCTTTTGGTATTCGTCCTTAAAGGCCTTGAACATGCCGCGCGTCTTGCCGAGCTGCTTGCCCAGTGCGCGACTGCCCTTGTCCACGGCAACCGATCCCTTGTCGTCGAGCACCTTGGCGCCCTTTTTGACCTTGTCGCCCACCACGACGCTGGCCTCGGCGGCCTTGGCAGCCGCACCGCCCGAATACCCGAGCGACTTGACCTCGTCCGAGACGACCATCGCGCCGTTCTCGTAGCCGCGCAGCATCGTCGGCGGCACCTGCGTGTCACCGACCAAAACACTCGAAGCAGCACCGGCGGTCACATAGAATGCCTGCACGATGCCCGAGCGTGGCTTGAACTCAACGTCCGAGCAATAGCCCACGACGTCGCCCGATTCCGTGCGCACGTCCATACCGACCCAGATGATGCAATCGTCCAGGTTGATGTCGAGGCGCTTGGCGGCGGCGGCATCGTATGTGTCCTTGACGTCATCGACCGCAATGGCGCCCTCGTAGACACCAATGGCGTCGAGCGCTACGAATCGGTCGGGGCGCTCGATCATGCCCGCGATATCGGACTGGCGGACCATAAAGCCGACCACGCGCGTACCGCCCGGGGTAAAGACCGGAAAGTGAATCTTTCCGAGCTTTTTAGGGCTGCGCGGCGTGCCGTCCTTTTTGGTGCGCTTGTCCTCGGTAGGCTTGCGATAGATCTTGGCGCCGACAAAATCCCCGGCGCGCATTATGCCTCGGTCGAGGGCTCCGCAGCCTCGGTATCAGCCTCGACGGCGTTCTCGACCACGACGTCGGCGGCAGGCGTCACGTTGCCGCCCGAAATGGCGTCGTTGAGCTGCTCGCGCAGCTGGTCCATGCGCTCGCGGGCCAGGTCGACCTTGGCGCGCAGGTCGTCGGTCTTGGCGTCGACCATCGGGCCAAAGTCATTCACCGCAGCACGGGCCTCCTCGGCGCTGTGCTCGTAGGTGTCGCGCATATTGTCCCAGGCGTCGTTGGCGATATCGGCAGCCATGGCGCGGGTCTCGGCGCCCGAGCGCGGGGCCAGAGCAACGCCGACAATAGCGCCGGCAGCGGCACCAAAAAGTGCGCCGGAGACAAAGCTGAAAGTCTTACCCATGATCATTCCTCTCCTGCGGGCACGTCGGTGCCCACCGTTTGAATGCTGTCCATTATACCCGCAGCGCATCACTTGCCGCTCCGCTCATCTGTGTACGGCAAAGGCGCAGGTACGTGATGGTGATAAACGCGTAGGCCTACTCTTGGGGCATAGCCGGCATGGCCACCGTGGCACCCGGGTCCTCGCCGGCGCCGTCCACGAGCGGCAGGCCGCCCTCATGCGCAGGTCCTGCCGGAACCGTCGCCGCACCGCCAAAGACGGCAGCGGAGGCCTCGTGGTTCTCGGCAACCGCACCCTCGGTATCAATCGCCACCTGGGGCTCGTCGTCAAAGTTGGGGACACCCTGGGGCTCGGTGGGAACGGGCTCGGCGGTCGCATCGGCAACGGGCTCGGCGTCGACCGGCACATCGCCCTCGTCAGCGCCCTCGTCCTCGGCAGCATCTTCGCCGTTCGCAGCGGCGACGGCCTCGTGAGGATCCTTGCCCTCGGCCTCGGCGCGCATGCCCAGCACCAGGTTGCGCAGGCCCGCGACCGTGCCCTCCACGTCGGGGGCAGGCTGGTCGGCGTGCAGGTACGCCCAGTCCATCATAAAGGTGGCCGAAGACAGTGCACCGATGGCCAGCGCGTCGTCGGGGCACGAAAGCTCAACCTCAAAAACGCGCTCGTCGTGCTCGCTTACGCGCGTGCGGCCGCACGAGATGCTACCGGCAAGACCGGTCTCGTTCATGAGCTCGACCGTCACGTGCTCCAGCAGGTGGCAGAGCTCGGTCTGGCCCATGCAGTCCTGGAACTCGCGACCGGAATCACCCAGGCACAGGTGCTTGGCAATCGCCGGCACCAGGTAATACACGCGCGCCGTAGCCTCGATATCCTCCGAGGTCATGAGCGGCATGCCGGGGTTCACCAGCACGTGCGCGCAGATCTTGTCCTCGCTGACGGTGACCTTAAGGATGTTGAACAGGCCTGCCATAACTCTCCCCTACTCTTCCTTGTCCTACTCGTCGCCGTCGTGCGGATTCGCGGAACCCGCACCCGACGTCGTCGGCTCGTCTACCGAAGACTCGGAATCCTTCTTATCGGTTTCGGCCGGAGCGATCACGCGAATGAGCGAGATGCGCTGGCCACGCATCGACTGCACGTTAAACTTGTACTCCGTAACCTCAAACACCTCTCCGATGTCGGGCACCGAGTCGCAAAGCTCCAAAATCCAGCCGGCGATGGTCTCATAATCATCGCTTTCCTCAAGCGGCCAACCAAGCTCAATCGCGTCATCGCACGAAAAACGCCCATCAACGAGCCACTCGCGGCGCGAAAGGCGCGTGAGATACTTGTTGTCGGGGTCGAACTCGTCCTCGATCTCGCCGACGATCTCCTCGACGATGTCCTCGATGGTGATGATGCCGGCCGTGCCGCCGTACTCGTCCACGACCACCACGATCTGGTCGTGCGAGGTCTGCATCTCGGACAGCAGCGGCAGGATGTCCTTGGTGTCGGGCACAAAGGTGGCGTCGCGCAAAAAGCCGGCGATGGGCTGGTCGCCCTTGCCGTCGAGCGCGGGCTGAATCAGGTCCTTGATGTGCGCGATGCCGGCGACGTTGTCGGGATCCTCGTGATAGACGGGGATGCGGCTAAAGCCGGTCTGGCGCATGGTGGACAGCACGTCGGCGACCGTCTCGTCGTCCTCGCACATGGTGGTGTCCACGCGCGGCACCATGACCTCGCGGGCAACGGTGTCGCCCAGGTCGAAGATCTCGTGGATCATGCGCTTTTCCTCGTCGAGCAGGTCGTCCTGCTCCGAGACCATGTACTTGATCTCTTCTTCCGAGACGTTCTGGCGGTCGTCGGCACTCTTGATGCGCAGGATGCGGGCCAGGCCATCGGAGCAAGCACCGGTCAGCCACACGAGCGGACGGGCGATCTTTTGGAAAAACGACAACGGCCCCACAACCTGCTTGGACACGCCTTCGGCGTTGGCCAGGCCGATGCGCTTGGGCACAAGCTCGCCGATCACAATGGACACGAAGGCGACCGCGACGGTGATGATGACCGGCGCCAGGCCGCGCGCGATGGCGGAGAGCGGCGCGATGCCAAAGCTCATGAGCCACGTGGCGAGTGGGTCGGACAGACTCGTCGAGGCGACGGCGGACGAGGCGAAGCCCACGAGCGTGATGGCGACCTGGATGGTGGCGAGCAGCTGGTCGGAGTCGGCAGCCAGCTTAATGGCACGCTCGGCGCGCTTGTCGCCTTCCTCGGCCTCGTGCTCCAGCACGGCGCGCTTGGCCGTGGTGAGCGCCATCTCAGACATAGAGAAGTAGCCGTTGATGAGGGTCAAAACGAGGGTGGTGATAAGGGAGATGGTTATGTCCATCGGGAGTTTCTCGAACCTCCAAGATTCGGGACGTCGGATTAAAACGTTGACGGCGGATACGGCAATTGCACCGGCGCCCAAACAAGGACGCGGGCGCGCAGGCGTGGTCGCTAGATTACGAAGAGAATCACCGCCATGAACTGGAAGATGCTGCCGGCGAGCACCCACAGGTGAAACACGCTGTGAAGATAGCGCACGTTTTTGGCGATATAGAACGGCACGCCCGCGGTGTAGCACACGCCGCCGACGGCGAGCAGGGCAAGTGCCACGGGGTTGAGCAGCGCCACAAGTTCGGGCAGCTTAAAAACGACGAGCCAGCCCATCAGCAGGTAGACCAGGCCGCTTACCCAGTGCGGTTGACGCTCGCGTAGGAAGCACTCGAGGGCGATGCCGATAATGGCGATGGCCCATACGGCAAAGAACAGCACGGCGCCGCCGTCGTTTGCCAGTGTGATGAGGCAAAACGGCGTATAGCTGCCCGCAATGAGCAGGTAGATGCAACTGTGATCGATGATGCGGAACACGCGCTTGGCGCGCACGGGCTGAATCGCGTGGTAGAGCGTGGAGGCTAGGTATTCGAGGATAATGCTAACGCCATAGACAATCGCCGCGGCCATGTGGGCCGGGCCTCCGCCGCGCAGGGCGGCGAATACGATCAGGAGCACCAGGCCCGCGATACCCAGCAGGCAGCCGACACCATGGGTGACGGAGTTCATGATCTCCTCGCCCACCGTGTAGTGTGGAACGGCCGCGGTCTTGGGTCGCGGCTTAGAACTGTCGCTCGAATCGGACATGCCGGTTACATCCTCCAACGTAAAGAGTTCTCAACACTATATCAAAGCGTCTAGGTACGTGCGAAATTTGCACCATACGTGACCCTTTGTTTACCCATTCTTTGCCTGTTGACGCATCAACGGCGAACGTCCATAATGCGCTTGCATTAAATGTTGATGTATTAACATCTTATAGGAAAGCTTCTTATGTCTCAAAACGCACGTTCCCATCGAAAGCTCAAGATAGCCGGCATCGTTGCACTGGTGGCTGTCGTTGCGCTGCTCGGATTTGCCGGCAACTTTCTGTTTGACTTCGCGCTGAATCCCCGCGCGCCATACACCATGAAGATGATGCAGGATAGCAAGAACGACAAAGAAGGTGAGCAGCCGGATGCCGAGGAAACCGAGGCGCGGGCGTGGTTTAAAGAGAATCGCGAGAGCAGCAGCCTCACCGCAGATGACGGGACCGAGCTTGCCGCCTGGTATTTTGCTGCGTCGGAGAGCACGCACGACTACGCCGTCTGCCTGCATGGATATACCAACGAGCCCATCAGTATGGCCCGATACGTCAAGCGATTCCACGACCGCGGCATGAGCGTACTCGCACCCGCCGCCCGCGCCCACGAGCGCTCCGGCGGCGACTATATCGGCATGGGCTGGCCTGAGCGGCTCGATGTCGTTGCATGGATCGGGCGGATCGTTCAGGCTGACCCCGAGGCGCGCATCCTGGTCTTTGGCGAGTCGATGGGTGCGGCAACCGCCATGAACGTCGCGGGGGAATCTCTGCCTGCAAACGTGAAATGCATTATCGAGGACTGCGGTTATACGAGTGTTTGGGACGAGTTTTCTCTGCAGCTCAAGGACGTGTTCGGCCTGCCCAGCTTTCCCTTGCTCGATGTAGCAAACTTGGTGTGCAACGTGCGCGCGGGCTACGACTTTCATAAGGCGAGCAGCGTGGAACAGCTCAAGCGCGCGACGGTTCCCATGCTGTTTATCCACGGTGACCAAGACACCTTTGTGCCGTACAGCATGCTCGACCAAAACTACGACGCGTGCGCCAGCAAGGTCAAGCAAAAGCTCACCGTCCATGGCGCCACCCACGCCAAGAGCGCGCAGATCGACCCCGAACTCTACTGGAACACGGTCGACAACTTCCTCGACAAGAATTTTTAGGCAAAAGCAACGTCTGAGGTTTTGTTGCCAAAATCGGTTTGTAGTCGGCGGTATTCGTTTTTTCACCGCACTTCTGAAAAGCCGCCCGCAAGCATTGGGCTCGTGGGCGGCTTTTGCTCAGATTACGCTACAAAGGCGCTTATTTTGTCCAATAGCTAGGCGCTACTTGACCTCGATGAGCTCATACTCGCTCGTGCCCAGGCCGATCTTTTCGGCGTGCGCGATGCACGCGCGCCAGTCGGTGTCGGGATGCGTGATGCAGAAGGGGTCGTGCGCCTGCTCGCCCTCCAGATGCTCGTGGTTATGCTCCATCTTGGCGGCGCTGTCGGTGAGCTCGGTGTTGGGCAGCGGCTCGGATGCCATGACGGCATCGGCGCAGGCCTGGTCGATGGCGACCGGGTCGAAGCTCGCGAACATGCCGATATCGTTGACGATAGGCGTATCGTTTTCGGGATGACAGTCGCAGTTGGGACTGATGTCCATGGCAAGCGAGATGTGGAAGCTCGGGCGGCCGTCGACAACGGCCTTCGTATACTCGGCGATCTTGCAGTTGAGCACGTCGGCCGCGGCTTCATAGCCGGGCTTGATGGCGTCCTGGTTGCACACGCCGATGCAGCGGCCGCAGCCCACGCAGCGATCGTGGTCGATGGCAGCGACGTGGACCGTGCGGGTGTTGCCGTTGACAAGCTCGCGCTCGCGGGTGTCGTCGAACGAGATAGCGTTGTGCGCGCAGATCTTTTCGCAGGCACGGCAGCCAATGCAGTGCTCGGTCGCGACGTTCGGCTTGCCGGCGGCATGCTGCTCCATCTTGCCGGCACGGCTACCGCCTCCCATGCCCAGGTTCTTCATGGCACCGCCAAAGCCGGCCTGCTCATGGCCCTTAAAGTGGGTGAGGCTGATCACGATATCGGCGTCCATGAGCGCCTGACCGATCTTGGCCTCGTGCACGTACTCGCCGCCCTCGACCGGGACAAGCGCCTCGTCGGTGCCCTTGAGGCCGTCGGCGATGATGATCTGGCAACCCGTAGCATACGGGGTAAAGCCGTTCTGGTAGGCGGTGTCGATGTGCTCGAGCGCGTTTTTGCGGCTACCGACATAGAGCGTATTGCAGTCGGTGAGGAAGGGCTTGCCGCCCAGCTCCTTCACGACGTCCGCGACGGCGCGGGCGTAGTTGGGGCGCAAAAAGCTCAGGTTGCCCAGCTCGCCAAAGTGAATCTTGATGGCGACGAACTTGTTCTCAAAGTCGATCTGCTCGATACCGGCGTGACGGATGAGGCGCTTGAGCTTGTCGAGCTGGCTCTCGCGGGCATGCGTGCGCAGGTTGGTGAAGTACACCTTAGCGGGTGCTGCGGGTGCAGTTGCGGTCATAGATCTATCCCCTCGGTCTATATGGCGTTACAGACATAGAGGATGGTACCAGTTAAAGCAGAGTTAAAGTCAAGTATGGCACCTAGTCATTGGGGACGTTCTTAAACGACTACTCTTGGACTTTGAGCGCCTCGGCCAGGCCCACACGTTTGATGGAACGCATGTGCAGCAGCGCCACGACCAGGTAGGTCGCAAAGCCAATGCCCACGCACGCCGCCATGGACCAAGCGGGCACGTAGATCTCGATATTGCCGTTATAGGCGAGCAGCATCGAACGGAAGATGGCCGTTAGCGAGCCAATAATGACCGGCAGGCTCAGCACGAGTGACGCCGCCACGCACAGCGTGATCGAGCGGATGTACAGATGCGAGATCTCGCCATCGCGATAGCCAAAGACTTTCATGTAGCTGATCGAACGGGCACTGTGGTCGATCACAGCCTTGGTCAGCAGGTACATAAACAGCAAGAAGATGAACACCGCGAGCCCGACCATCATTCCGATCATTTTGCTCATCATGCCGATGAATTGGTCGCCCACGGCGCGCATGTCGTCGGGCGTGGTGTCGCCGGCAAAGTAACGAGCATCGAGGTCGAGCTTCTCGTTGCTTACATAGCCGTTAAAGTAGGCGGCGTCGTTGTCGAACAGCTCATTAAAGTCGTCGATACTCATATAGATATTCATGTCCGACTTGGAGCCCCAAGCACAGTCCTTGCCCGCGTACTCAAGGGAATAATACTCACCCTCGTACTTGTCGCTGAGCGTGACCTTCTGGCCCTCGCTCCAGCCAAACTTGTCGAGCAAGCCACCGCCAAAGACGACGCGTCCGTCGCCGACGTCCAGCCCTTTCCAGTAGCGCGAATCGGGCGAGATGCCGTAGACAGAAATCGTCTCCTGCCCATTTCCGTCGCCGCGATCGTATTGCAGCTGGTAGACGGCGTATTTCTCGGCCTGTGCGATTGCGCCCGCGCCGTTATCGGTCGTATTGACCGGGTGGATATCGTCGTTGTCGGTGTCAATCTTAGAGGCCTTGTCAATCAGGTCGATAGCCTCGTCGCGGTTGCAGCCGAGGGCATCGGCAAGGTCATCGAGGCGCGCATAAAGCGCATCCTTCTTGTCCTGGACCTTGGCGAGCGCGTCCTGCGCCGCGGCCAGGCTCTCGGCAGACGGAGCGCTGGTCGCGGCATCGGCTGCCGCCTGCGCTGCATCGGCCGCGTCGTCAAGCTCGTCATCGGCATCCTGAGCGGCAGAAAGCAGTGCGCCGTCAACCGACTGCAAACGCTCGAGTGCCGACCACTGCTCGCGCTCCTCGGCAGTGCCCTCGAGCTCCAGCGGCGCCTTGAGCGTGTACTGGTGCTCGGCGACCAGGCTTGTCTCGAGGTTGTCCGCATAGTGCGTCATCGTGGGCAGAATCGCCAGGCCAAAGAGCAGCAGTAGCGACGCAAATGCAATGCCCACGAAGAGCGTGGCGAAGTTGCCCAGATTGCGCAGGAAGATACGCAAGCGGAAGCGGGAAACAAAACCCATGCGCTCCGGCAGTTGCATACCACGCTTGGTACCCGACTTGCCGCTCGCCTCGTGACGAAGGAACTGCAACGGCGTCTTGCCCATTTTGCGGAGCAGACCCACCAGCGTGATGAGGATGAGCGCGGCGGCGGGAGCCACGGCGCACTTCACAAAGATTTCCCAGCTCCAGTACACCTGGAAGGGCGGCAGACTGTACGAGCCGTAGTAGAGACTGCGCATGGGCTCGGTAAAGAACACAACGCCGAGCGCAGTGCCCAAAAGCGCCGCGACCACGCCCACGATGGCGGGAAGTGCCAGGTAGTGCAGCACGATCTCGCGGCGGCGGTAGCCGCTGGCGAGCAGCGTGCCGATAATGGCGCTCTCCTCCTCGATGGTGGCGTCGGTGAGCACCACAAAGACAAACGCCATGATCACGATGATGATGTCGAGCAGCGTCATCCACATCGTGGAGTCGCCGTCCACGTCGTCGCGCGCGTAGCCAATACCCTGGTTGGAATCGGCGTCGATGAGGTCATCCACGCGTGCATCGGCATCGGTGAGCGCCTCCACCATATCCTGCTCCGCATCGACGCGATCCGCGGTGGAGAGATCGCGATCGGTAAAGGTAAAGGAGTAGGTGTAGGCAGGCGCGCCGCCGGCGTCCTTAAGCGCGGCAAAGCCGGCGTCGGTGACCTCGGCCACACCGTACGTGATGGTGTTCACCGTAAAGTCCGAATTGTTGAGGAACAGCGCCTGGCTATCGGGCTGGGTCATGATGCCGCAGATGGTGTAGGTGCGACCCTCGAGCTCGACTTTATCGCCCACGGACAGGTTGTTATTGGTGGCGAAGACACGGTCGATTGCCACCTCGTCGTCCGCCTTAGGCCGCCTACCTTCGCAGTAGGACGCGATATCGACCTTGGTGCGGTGCGCATAGGTGCGCAGCGTGCGCTTGGTGCCGTCGTCGCCGGACGCCTTTTTGATGATGGCGTCGATGGAGAAATTCTTGTAGAGCGTGACGCCGCCGACGTCGTCGGCCGCGTCCTCGGCTGCCTTGAGTTGTTCCTCGGTCGCCTCGAAGGAGGTGGTCACGCGGCCGTCCTCAATCGTGTACGCATCGCGCATGTCATCGATAAGGCAGCCGATGGAATGCGCCGCGAGCAAAAAGCCCGAGGTGAGAGCGATACTTCCACACATAAGCAAAAAGATGCCCAGGTACTTGCCGATATTGCGGCGCAGCTCGCGTGGAAGACGTTTTGCGAGAGGTGTCATGGCGCCGCCTACCAATCGAGCTCGGCGGCCGAGACGGGCGACTCGTTGAGCTCATCCTCGACGATGCGCCCGTCGCGCAGGCGCAGCACGCGATTGGCCATGCGCGCGATGGCGGCATTGTGGGTGACAATGATGATGGTGCAGCCGTAGGTGCGGTTGACATCCTCCATG
>CAUCCR010000011.1:0-24376 GCA_958441355.1 uncultured Collinsella sp.
CAGGCCGAGCTTGCGCCCGACGAGGCGTGCAAGACCTTCAACATGGGCGTTGGCCTGTGCCTGATCGTCGCTCCCGAGGACGAGGCCGCGGTAACCGAGGCTCTGGTCGCGCTGGGCGAGAAGCCGTTCCGCGTGGGCGAGTGCGCCGAGGGCTCCGGTAAGGTTGTGTACTCCGATGAGCGCTAACGAGCAGATGGCTGCTGCCGAGGTCCTGGCCTGGGACCCGTATACCCGACCGACCGGTACCGATACGGCTGAGCCGCTCAAGATCGGCGTGCTCATCAGCGGCTCGGGTACCAACCTGCAGGCGTTGATCGACCTGATCGCCGCCGGCAAGCTCAACGCCTCGATTGAGCTTGTGGTGTCGAGCCGTCCTTCGGCCAAGGGCTTGCAGCGTGCCGAGCGTGCGGGCATCCAGACACTCACGCTGTCCAAGGATGTCTACGCCGACCCCATCGCTGCTGACGAGATCATCGCGCATGAGCTGCTTGAGCGCGGCTGCGAATATGTGGTCATGGCCGGCTACATGCGCATGGTGCATACGCCGCTGCTGGCGGCGTTTCCCAACCGCGTGGTTAACCTACACCCGGCGCTGCTGCCGAGCTTTACCGGCGCCCATGCGATTGACGATGCGTTTGCCCGCGGCGTCAAGGTGACCGGCGTGACCGTGCACTTTGCCAACGAGATCTACGACAACGGCCCCATCATCGCCCAGCGTGCGCTGGCTGTTGAGGAGGGCTGGGACGTCGATACGCTCGAGGAGCACATCCACGCGATCGAGCATGTGCTGTATCCCGAGGTCGTGCAGATGCTCGCCGACGGCCGCGTTCACGTGCTGGAGAGCGGCAAGGTCGCAATTGATGCGCCTCGCGGCTAGCGGCGCACAGTACAATTTAGCCGAGTAGTCAGGGTGGTCATTGGCGCCAAGGCGCAAGTGGCCACCCTTTGTTTTAGGCAGTCATTGGGGACGTTCTTGAATGACTAGTCATTGGGGACGTTCTTGAATGACTAGTCGTTTAAGAACGTCGCAGGTGACTAGGTGAGAGAGGTGAGCGCATGGCGGATAACGAAGCGCTGTTTACGCCTGAGCTGGTGTTTTTTGATTGGGAGTGTGCGACGCCGGATGAGGTGTTTGCGCGGCTCGAGGGCGAGCTTGCCCCGCGCGGCTACATTGCCGAGGGTTGGCTCAACGCCGTCCGCACGCGCGAGGACGCCTATCCCACGGGTCTCGCTATGCCGGCGGCAAACATCGCCATTCCGCATACCGATCCGGGATTTGTGGCCAAGCCCTATATCGCGGTGGTAAGGCCCGTCACACCTGCGACGTTCAACGCGATGGCGGGCATGGGCGCCCCGGTGCCGGCGCAGATCATCATCAACCTGGGCATTGCCGAGCCGGGCGGTCAGGTCGAGGCGCTTCAGGCACTCATGAATATCTTTATGGACACCGACGCTGCAACCGATGTACTCGGCCAGACTACGCCCCAAGGCATGGTCGACGCCATCCGCCGCCACTTCTAAGTCGGCATTTGGGGACTGTCCCTAACTGCCGGCAGAAAAGGAACGTCCCTAACTGCCAACTGCCAGACCTGTCCCCTCTGCACCAAAATGGTGCAGATTAACCCGTTCCCCATGCACCAGGTGTGCCGCGGGGGCTGCGTTGTGACACAATGGCGTTTGTTCGATTCGTGATGCGAAAGGCCAAACATGGCAAATAAGAAAAAGAACCCCGAGGTCGCGCCGACGTCCGAGCAACGGTCCCGCGCCGCCTCCAGCTCTCGCAAGAAGCAGCGCAAGACCTATGTGTCCAAGACCGTCAAGATTGTCCTGGTGGTCATCGGCGTGCTGGCGATGCTGCTCTCCGTCTCGGCCATGGCGTGCTCCGGCCTGATGTCGCAGACCGAAAGCGCCGGCTCGGGCTATAAGCTTACTGGTGGTGTTGCTGCTACTATCAACGGCATCAACCTTACCGAGGACACCGTGACCAAGCAGATCATGAGCATGCGCACGTCCAACGGCTACACCAAGGATGAGGATTGGGCGCAATATCTGGTTGACAACGACCTCACGCCCAAGAAGTACCGCAAACAACTCATCGACTCCTACACGCAGCAGATTCTGCTTCAACAGGCACAGAAGGAAAACGGCGTGACGGTGTCGGACGAGGAGGTCGAGAAGGCTTGGAAGGACGCGTGCAAGAGCGCGGGCGGTGCCAAGGCCTTTAAGAAGACCCTCAAGACCTACGGCTATACCGAGGACACCTACAAGGACTCGCTCAAGGAGAGTCTGGCGCAGCAGAAACTCAAGGATGCCGTGGCGCCCACGAGCAAGCCCAAGGACAGCGAGATTGTCGATTACATCAACGAAAACCTGTCCAGCTACAACGACGCCCGCCGCTCGTCGAACATCCTGATCAAGGTTGATTCCGACGCTTCCGACGAGGACAAGGCTGCCGCCAAGGCCAAGGCGCAGGAGTGCCTGGACAAGATCAACTCCGGCGAGCTGAGCTTTGAGGACGCCGTTGAGCAGTACTCCGAGGACACCGGTTCCAAGGAGAAGAAGGGCGATGTGGGCTGGGATAAGCTCACCACTTTCGTCGACAGCTACCAGACGGCGCTCGAGGGGCTCAACAAGGGCGATGTGAGCGACGTCGTCGAGTCGACCTATGGTTATCACATCATCAAGTGCACCGACTACTTCCATGTCGATAATCAGGTCGATGACATTAAGCAGGTGCCCAAGGACATCAAGAAGTACGTCTCCAACGTGGTGAAGACGCAGGCGGCAAGCACTGCGTACAGCGAGTGGCTGGAGCAGTACAAGAAGGATGCCGACATCACCGTTAACCCCATGCCCAAGAACGTGCCGTACAACGTCAGCCTGAAGGGCGTCACCAAGAGTTCGACCGACGATTCGTCGACGACTAAGTAATCATGGGGCGGTGCCCGCGTGAGTACCGCCCACGCTATTGAGGAGGATATGCAGATGACCAACGAAGAGCTGCAGAAGGAAATGATTGCGGCCATGAAGGCCAAGGACAAGGTTCGCCTGTCTATCATTCGCCAGGTCAAGGCCGAGGTGAAGAATATCGAGGTCAACGAGCGTCGCGATGTGACCGAGGAAGACGTCAACAACATGATCAAGCGTCTGATTAAGCAGACGAGTGAGACGCTGGAGATGTCCATTAAGGCCGGTACCGACCAGGAGCGTACCGACAACCTGACCGAGCAGGTCAAGATTCTGGAGAGCCTGCTGCCCGCGCAGGTTTCGGGTGAGGAACTCGAGGCCCTGATCGAGCAGGTCATCGCCGAGCTGGGCGCGACCTCTAAGAAGCAGATGGGCCAGGTTATGGGTGCACTCGGCAAGGCCACCGGCGGCAACTTCGACAAGCCGGCCGCGGCAAAGATCGTCGGCGCCAAGCTCGCGTAGGGGCCGAGCGGTACATAGTTGATGTTGAGGGGACGTGACCATTGCGGTCGCGCCCCTTTTTGCTGGGCTGGGCACTCATTGGGGACAGACTTAAATGAGTGCCCAATGAGCAGGTACTCATTTAAGCCTGTCCCCAATGAGTGGGTTAAAGGTTGCGGGTTCTTTACGGGAATGTAGTGTGGGCTGCGGAAATGCGGTTCTTTCCGTACAATAGTTCAACTCGTGTAAACGCAGGGAAGGGACATTCATGGCAGACATGATCGAGATCAAGCATCTCAACAAGTACTTTGGCGACCTGCATGTGCTCAAAGATATCAACCTCACCGTCAAGCGCGGCGAGAAGCTCGTAATGATCGGGCCTTCCGGTTCGGGTAAGTCGACGCTCATCCGTTGCGTCGATTATCTGGAGGAGCCCACGTCGGGCGAGGTCGTCATCGACGGTACGCCGCTCACCAAGAAGAATCACCTGGAGATGGCTCGCAAGTACAGCTCCATGGTGTTTCAGCAGTTCAACCTGTATCCCAACATGACGGTGCTGGGCAACCTGACGCTCGCGCCCATCAAGCTGCAAAAGAAGAGCAAGGAGGAGGCGACCGAGATCGCCATCGCCGCGCTCAAGCGTGTCGGCATGGCGCATAAGGCCGGCGAGTATCCGCAGAATCTCTCGGGCGGTCAGCAGCAGCGCATCGCCATCGCCCGTGCTCTGTGCACCAAGCAGCCCATCATCCTGTTTGACGAGCCGACCTCGGCGCTCGACCCCGAGATGGTCCAGGAAGTCCTGGACGTTATGATTGAGCTCGCGCAGGAGGACATCACCATGATCTGCGTGACGCACGAGATGGGCTTTGCGCGCCAGGTGGCCGACCGCGTCATCTTTATGGAGGACGGCCGTATCCTGGAGGAGGGCACGCCCGAGCACTTCTTCGATAACCCCGAGAACCCGCGCTGCCGCGAGTTCCTGTCCAAGATTCTGCACTAGGCGCGGTGATGGACATGACGGATATGACGAGGGCGGCCGTGTCGCGCCGTCACTTTTTGCAGCTGGCTGGCGCCGGCATGCTGGCGCTGACGGGGACCGCGCTTACCGGTTGCGGCACCTCCACCAGCGGCGAGGGCTCCGACAAGGGGTCCAAGCTTGCGGCCATCAAGTCGCGTGGCCATTTGAATGCCGGCGTTAAGAAGGATGTTCCCGGCTATGGCTATTACGACACCGCCAAGGGCCGCTTTGAGGGCATGGAAGTCGATTTGTGCTACCAGATCGCCGCTGCCGTCTTTGGCGTGAGCTACAAGGAGGCCCGCGCCCAGGAGCTTGTCGAGTTTACCGACGTAACGCCCAAGACGCGCGGCCCGCTGATCGATAACGGCCAACTTGACGTGGTCGCGGCGACCTACACCATCACCGACGAGCGCAAGAAGAGCTGGGATTTCTCGACGCCGTACCGCACCGACTACGTGGGACTCATGGTCAAGAAGCGTTCGGGCTTTACCTCGATTGAGGACCTGGACGGCAAGGTCATTGGTGTGAGCCAGGGTGCCACCACGCAGGGTCTGATCGAGCAGATGATCAAGGACAACGGCTTTAGCTGCAAGCCCGAGTTTAGGGCCTTTAGCGGCTACCCCATCATCAAGAGTTCGCTCGACGCCGGCAATATCGACGTCTTTGCCATGGACCGCTCCACGCTGGCCGGTTACATGAACGAAACCGTTGAGCTGCTGCAGCCCGAGGTCAAGTTTGGCGAGCAGGGCTACGGCGTGGCGACCAAGAAGGGCTGCGACCTTTCGGCTGTGGTCGACCAGGTGATTTGCGATCGCCTGGCCGACGGCTGGCTCGACCAAGAGGTCAAGACCTGGGGTCTTGTATAGGCGCATCGTCCAAGGAAGGAATCAAATGCTCGAAGGATTATTTGACGCCGACCGTTGGTCGACGACATTTCAAAACATGGGGCCCTTCTGGGAGGGCTTTGGCGTGACGCTGCAGGTGGTCATTGCCGGTCTGCTGCTGTCTCTGGTACTGGGCACGCTGCTGGGCGTATTCTCTACCACTCGTTCGCGCGTGCTGCGCGCCATAAGCCGCGTGTACGTGGAGTTTTACCAGAACACCCCGTTGCCCGTACAGGTGCTCTTTATGTACATGGCCGGTCCGCAGTTTTTGCAGGCCATAACCGGTGCCGACCAGCCGGTGCGCATCGCGCCGTTCGTGCTGGGCTTCTTGGGCGTGGGCCTGTATCACGCGGCCTACATTTCGGAGGTCATCCGCACCGGTATCGAGGCGGTTCCGCGCGGTCAGATGGAGGCGGCCCAGAGCCAGGGCTTCACCCGTGCGCAGGCCTACTGGTACATCGTGCTGCCCCAGACGTTCAAGATCATTCTGCCGCCGCTGTGTAACCAGGCGCTCAACCTGGTCAAGAACACGTCGGTGCTGGCACTTGTGGCCGGCGGCGACCTTATGTACCGTTCCGACAACTTTGTGAGTCTGTACGGTTACCTGCAAGGATACATCGTCTGCTGCCTTATGTACTTCATCATCTGCTTTCCGCTCGCCATGCTGGTGCAGTGGCTCGAGCGCCGCTCCAAGGAGCGTCCGCGCGGCGTGAGCCTGGCCGAGCTGGGGCTCGACAACGTAGAGGAGGCCTAGCGCATGGAAATCTTCAACGCGACCAACCTGCTCTACATTTGGGGCGGCTTTGTTAAGACCATCGAGATCTCGGCGCTGTCGATCTTTTTCTCGCTCATCTTTGGCACGGTGCTGGCGCTCGTTAAGAGCTATGCGCCCCGCCCGTTCCGTATTTTGGTGAGCGCCTATATCGAACTGTTCCGTTGCACGCCAAACCTGCTGTGGATCCTGTTTATCTACTTTACGGTGCAGGGTTTGGACATTGTGATTTCGACCATCGCCTTTACGCTGTTTACCAGCGCTGTTATGGCCGAGATTGTGCGCGGCGGCCTCAACTCGATTCCGCGCGGCCAGTTTGAGGCAGCACAGAGCCAGGGCTTCGGCTTCTTTGCCACCATGCGCTACATCATTCTGCCGCAGACATTTAAGACGATCATTCCGGCGCTGTTTAGCCAATGCACGACCGTCATCAAGGACAGCTCGTATCTTTCGGGCATTAACGTGGCCGAGCTCATGTACACGGCAAACGTCGTGATGGCCCATGCGATCGACCTGTCTCAGGTGCTTATGCTCTACGGCCTGGTGTTTGCGATGTACTTTGTGCTCAACTTTGGTATCTCACTGCTGGTGAGGGCATATCAACGTCGCATCGTGGCCGCATAGCCTGGCTTTCCCTGGTACGCTATCGTGAGAAAAGGCGATAGACAGCCTTTTTCTCATCTGTTAGAAAGGAATCGCGATGAGCGATCTGGAGAACAAGAAGAGTCCTGTGGTCATTACCATCGCGCGCGACTTTGGTGCCGAGGGCCACGAGATTGGCCGTATCCTCGCCAATGAGCTGGGGATTCCGCTGTACGATAACGAGCTGCTGGTGCGCGCGTCGCTGCGTACAGGTGAGTCGCTCGATAAGATGGCCGCCTATGACGAGCGCCTGGCTGTGGAGAACATGGCGTTTCTGCCCGACCGCTACGATGCGCGTTCGTACTCGGACAAGTTGTTCCAAAAGATGAGCCAGGTGATTTTGGACTTGGGCGAGACCGAGAGCTGCATTATCGAAGGCCGTCTGTCCGACTACCTGCTGCGTAACAACCCCAATCACATTGCCGTATTGGTGACCGCTCCCTTTGAGGACCGCGTCGAGATCGTACGCAAGAAGCGTGGCCTCAACAAAAAGAAGGGCGCCAAGCTGGTCAAACAGCAGCAGAAGGCGCGCGAGGCGTTCTATAAGCGCTACAGCGCCGGCAAGTGGAAGATGACGAGCGGCAAGGACATCGTCGTCAACCGCGCCAAGCTGGGCCGCGAAGGCTGCAAGGACGTCATCGCCGCTGCCTACCGCTACAAGGTGGCTCAGCTCGAAGGCTAACCGGTCGAAACCACCACAAGGGGACAGGCACCTTTGTGGTGGTTTTTGTTTTAGGCGGAGGGGAAGGCTTTGGCGGCAGTGCCTATCCTCGGCTTTTGCCAAATCTCGATCTGTAACACCAAGCCAGCGAAAAAGGCTCTAACTGTTACAGATTTAGATGAACCGTTCGGCCGCCAACCTAACGTCTTGATCTGTAACACGTAGCGAGGAATTTGGTCTCTAACTGTTACAGATTGAGATGAACAGGCGGGTGTTCGCACAATATCTCGATCTGTAACAACTACAAGGCTCAACGGGGCCCAGGTGTTACAGATTGAGACAAAACGAGCAAGCAAGTCCCAAACCACCACAAAGGTGCCTGTCCCCTTTGTGGTGGTTGGGCGGCCGGCATAGAAAAAGTCCCCGCCGGGCGTGTGCTCGACGGGGACTTTGCCGTTTGATGGCTAGCGCTGTAGGTGATTACTCGCCCAGCAAGCTCTTGGTGATGGAAGCGGCGGCCTTCTTGCCGGCGCCCATCGCCAGAATGACCGTAGCGGCACCGGTGACGATGTCGCCGCCGGCCCAGATGCGGGGATCGGTGGTCTGGCCGGTCTCCTCGTCGGCAACGATGTAGCCCCACTTGTTGAGCTCCATCTTGCCGCCGATCTTCTTTGCGAAGGGGTTGGCGTTGGTACCGATAGCCGAGATCGCGACGTCGCAGGGGATCTCCTCGATGGCGCCCTCGATGGGCACCGGGCGACGACGGCCGGACTCGTCAGGCTCGCCGAGCTCCATCTTCTGGACCTTGACGGCGCACACGGAGCCGTCCTCGCCAGCGACAAACTCGAGCGGGGAGACGAGCGGCAGAACCTCGACGCCCTCGGCCTTGGCATGGTGCAGCTCGGCGCGACGGCAGGGCATCTCGTCCTCGGTACGACGATAGGCGATGATGGCGTGCTCGGCGCCCAGACGCTTGGCGGTACGGACGGCGTCCATAGCCACGTTGCCGCCACCAAAGACGACGACGTTCTTGCCGTGCTTGGTGGGGGTGTCGTACTCGGGGAACTTGTTGGCCTTCATCAGGTTCACGCGGGTGAGGTACTCGTTAGCGAAGAAGACGTTGGGCAGGTTCTCGCCGGGGACGTTGAGGAACTTGGGCAGGCCAGCGCCGGTCGCCACGTAGATGGCGTCGAAGCCCTGCTCGAACAGCTCCTCGGCCGTGGCCATGTTGCCCACGACGGAGTTGTACTCAAACTTGACGCCCATGTCCTCCAGGCCGTCGATCTCGCGCTTGACGACTGCCTTGGGCAGACGGAACTCGGGGATGCCGTAGACCAGCACGCCGCCGCCGGTGAAGAAGGCCTCAAAGACGGTGACGTCAAAGCCGTTGCGGGCGAGCTCGCCGGCGCAGGTGATGCCGGACGGGCCGGAACCGACGACGGCGACCTTCTTGCCGTTCTTGGGAGCCATCTTGGGCGTGGAGGCGAGCTCGGGGCGGTCACCCAGGAAGCGCTCGAGCTGGCCGATGGCCACGGGCTCGGACTTCTTACCACGGATGCACTTACCCTCGCACTGGTTCTCCTGTGGGCAGACGCGACCGCAGATGGCGGGAAGCATGGAGTCCTCGCGGATGGTATCGAGAGCGCCGCCGAAGTCCTTCGCGCGGATCTGCTCGATAAAGCGGGGGATGTTGATGTTGACGGGGCAGCCCTCAACACAGAACGGCTTCTTGCAGTTGAGGCAGCGCTCGGCCTCGGCCAGCGCCATCTCCTCGGTGAAGCCCTTGTCGACGGGGCGGAAGTCGCAGGCGCGCTCGGCAGCCGGCTCCTCGTTATCGGGGGTGCGGGGCGACTTCATATCGGCAACGAAACGACCGTTAACTAGTGGCATGCGCAGCTCTTTTCCTCATAGGCCTTGAGGGACTCGCCCTCTTCGGAACGGTAAGCGGCCTGGCGGGCACGAAGGTCATCCCAGTCGACCAGGGTAGCATCGAAGTCGGGGCCGTCGACGCAAGCGAACTTGGTCACGCCGCCCACCTCGACGCGGCAGCAGCCGCACATGCCGGTGCCGTCAACCATGATGGGGTTGAGCGACGCGGTGATGGGGGTGTCGTACTTCTGGGCGGTGAGGGTCGAGAACTTCATCATCGGAACGGGGCCGACGCAGAAGACCTGGCTCACGGCCTTGTCCTGCAGCAGGCGCTCCAGCGGAGCGGTGACAACGCCCTGCTCGCCGTAGGAGCCGTCGTCAGTGGTGATGTGGATGTGGTCCTCGTCGAGGAGCTCGCGGAACTGGTCCTCCATGAGCAGGAGGTCCTTGGTGCGGGCGCCCATGATGGCGTGAACCTCGTGACCGGTCTCGACCAGGTGCTTGGCGACCGGGAAGGCAATTGCCAGACCGACGCCGCCGCCAATGACGGCGCAGGGGCCCTCGGCCATCTCGGTGGGAACGCCCAGCGGGCCCACGACGTCGCGCAGCGACTCGCCGGCCTCGTAGGTGGAAAGCATCTCGGTGGTCTTGCCGATCACCATGAAGATGAACTCGACCCAGCCCTCGTCACCGTTCCAGCCAGCCAGGGTAAACGGGACGCGCTCGCCCGTCTCGTTGGCGCGAACCATGAGGAACTGTCCAGCGTGCGCATGCTTGGCGATTGCGGGCGCCTCGATGCGGAACTTGAACACCTTCTCCGAGAACTGCGTCTTCTCCAGGATCTTATACATAGAACCCCTCTCTTGTTAGGGCTGCCGAACCGTGCCTCCACGGAAATGGACGGTAGCCCGAATAAAACCGTACGCGCACAGGCGTTGTGCAGACATACGGTGCAAATTATACCCTCATGGACATGTCACTTACGTGTGTCTTCGGCGGTTGGGAGTAGGGTTTGTCCACTTTGGCCTACCAAATAGGGACAGGTTTATTTTGGTCGGTTTTATCAGGCAAAACGGCAAAGGGGCCGGCCTCGGGTTGTGATGAGGCCGGCCCCCTTTGGGGCGCTATGCATGTATGGTGGCAGCGTGTCTATTGCGATGTGCCGACTGCGGCGTTTTCGCAGATAAAACCTGCCAAAATAAACCTGTCCCTAAATAGTAGGTTTTAGTGCTTGCCGTTGGCGGAGGCGGCACCGTTGACGTGGTCGCGGGCATAGATCACGCCGTGGACGATTGCCAGGCCGGCGGCGTCGGCGGCGCGAGCGCAGGTGTCCTGGAAGTCCTCGGCCTCGCGGGCGCGCAGCTGCTTGAGCACGTAGTCTGCCACGGCCATCTTGCCGGGAGGGTTGCCGATGCCGGTGCGAATGCGACTAAAGTCGCGGCTGCCCATCTTGTCGATGATGGAGCGCAGGCCGTTGTGGCCGGCGTGGCCACCGCCCACCTTAACACGTACGTCGCCGGCGGGAATGTCGAGCTCGTCGTGAATCACGAGCAGTTCCTCGGCCTTGATTTTGTACTCGCGGCAGAGCTTGGAGATGGGGCCACCCGAGGTATTCATATACGACTGCGGCTTGACCAGCACAATCTGGCGCTTGCCACCCTCTTCCTCAGCATCGTTGATATTGATGAGCGCGACCTCGGCGCCGGCCTGGTTTTTCCAGTACGTGACGCCGGCCTGACGGGCCAACTCGTCGATCGCCTTGAAGCCAGCGTTGTGGCGGGTTTCGGCATACTCATCGCCAGGGTTGCCAAGTCCGGCAACCATGCGAATCTTAAGCGGCTGTGCAGCTGCCATATTTGTCCTTCCGTTACATAAAAAGTTTAATCAACGACAAAGGCTACCACGCCCGCCGAAGGCGAGACTTCGTTTCAGCGAAATCTCACCAGACAAAAGCGCGGCCGCGGCAGGGCGAGCCGTCGGAACAGAAGAAACCCCCGCGCGACCTTTGCGAAGCAAGGGGGAGCGCGGGGGTTTCTTCTGTTCCGACGGCGATGCGCCGGGTTACAAGGACGATGCGATTACAGTGCGAAGTCGCCGCCGACGAGCGTGGAGACGGGCTCCTCGTGGTAAACGGCGGAGATGGCCTGAGCGAACTCCTCGGCGACCGAGATGGTCTTGATCTTGCCGCCGACCTCGACGGGAATGGCGTCGGTGACGAGGCACTCGACGATCGGGGCGTCGTTCAGACGCTCGATGGCCGGACCGGAGAAGATGCCGTGGGTGGCGCAGACGTAGATGTCGCCAGCGCCCATAGCCTTGAGCTCCTTGACGTTGGCGCACAGGGTGCCAGCGGTGTCGATCATGTCGTCGTTGATGATGCAGGTCTTGCCCTTGATGTCACCGATGATGCCCATGACCTCGGCGGCGTTGTGGCGCGGACGGCCCTTGTGGGCGATGGCCAGGTCGCAGCCGAGCATGTCGGACAGCTTCTTGGCGGCCTTGGCGCGGCCCACATCGGGGGAGACGACAACCAGGTTGTCGGTGTCGAAGTGCATGTCGTTGTAGTACTGGCCAAACAGCGGCAGCGCGGACAGGTGGTTAACCGGGATATCGAAGAAGCCCTGAATCTGGCCCTGGTGCAGGTCGAGGGTGATGATGCGGTTGACGCCGGCGCGCTCGAGCAGGTTGGCGACGAGGCGGGCGGTGATGGGCTCGCGCGGGCCGGCCTTGCGGTCCTGGCGGGCATAGCCGTAGTGGGTGATAACGGCAGTGATGGAGCGGGCGGATGCGCGCTTGGCAGCGTCGGTGGCGATGAGCAGCTCCATGAGCATGTCGTTGACGTTGCCGCCGGCCACGGACTGAATCAGGAAGACGTCGGCGCCGCGGACGGTCTCGTCGTAGCGGGCGTAAATCTCACCATTGGCGAACTGCTTTAGCGTAAGGCCCGAAAGCTCGACCCCAAGGTACTCAGCAATCTTCTGAGCGAGGGGACGGTTGGAGGAACCGGAATACACGCGGATGGACTTGCGCATATTCTCCGACTTCTCGGGATCATTAATCGGCATTACCCTTCTCCTTTATACATCGAATGCCATATAGATGCCTTGTTGCATTGTAACCGCGCGGCGGGGTTTATCGAGTCTTGATAACGTCTTTACCGTCAACGGACACGAACCGACCACTCATCCGGTTGCGCAGGTCACGATAGAAAAAGGAGCCGCCCCCATGGGAACAGCTCCTTAGATGCTTGGTAAAACGTTATACCTCGTCGTCCTCGTGCAGACGGCGGCGATAATCGGCGGCCCAGCCCTCAATGTTTACCTGACGGGCGCGGCCCAGGCCAAGTGCGTCGGCCGGGACCGGCTCGGTGATGACGGAGCCGGCGGCCACGAGCGCGCCGTCGCCGATCTGGGCGGGCGCGACCATCATGGTGTCGGAACCGATGAAGGCGTCCTTGCCGATGACGGTCTTGTGCTTGTGCACGCCGTCGTAGTTGCAGGTGATGGAGCCCGCGCCCACGTTGACGCCGGAGCCCATGGTGGTGTCGCCGATGTAGGACAGGTGCGGCACCTTGGAGCCCTCGCCGATCGTGGACTTCTTGATCTCCACGTGCGTGCCGGCCTTGGAGCCGTCGAGCATGTGGGTGCCCGGGCGCAGGTAGGCGCGCGGGCCGCAGTCGACGCCGTTCTCGATGACGGCCTCGATGGCGATGGTCTCATCGATGGTGCAGCCGCTGCCGACGGTGGTGTCGGTGAGGCGACTGTTGGGGCCGAGCTGGCACTCTTCGCCCACGGTGACGTGACCGATCAGATGCGTCTGCGGCCACACGATGGTGTCTCGGCCGATGGTGGCATCGGGGCCGATCCAGGCCTGCGTGGGATCGATGAACGTGACGCCCTCGGCCATCCAGTGCTCGTTGATGCGGTCGCGCGCGATAGCGGTGAGCTGCGCGAGCTGAATGCGGCTGTTGACGCCCAGGCCGTCGCGGTAGTCATCGCAGTGGAAGATGGAGACCGCCTGGCCGTGACCCTTGAGGATTTCGAGCATGTCGGGCAGGTAGTACTCGGACTGCGCGTTGTCGTTGCCGATCTCGTTAATGTGGGCGGCGAGCTGCGCGCCGTCAAAGGCGTAGCAGCCGGCGTTGCACTCCAGCAGCGTGGCGGCCTGCTCGGGCGTGCAGTCCTTCTGCTCGATGATGCGCTCGATCTGGCCGTCGGCGCCCAGCTTGATGCGGCCGTAGCCGAAGGGGTCGGGCGGGGTCATGGTCATGACGGTGCAGGCGAGCTCGCCGGTAGCGACGGTCTGTGCGAACTTGGCGACGGTGTCGGCGGTGATGAGCGGCAGGTCGCCGTTGAGCACGACGACCGGGCCTTGCGCGATGCCGCAGGCCTCGAGCGCGACCTTCACGGCGTGGCCGGTGCCCAGGCGCTCGGTCTGCTCGACGCACTCGACCTTGGTGGCGCTGTTGGCATAGGCGCCGTCGATGAGGGCGCGCATCTCGTCGGCGTGGCTGCCGATGA
Source organism: uncultured Collinsella sp. (assembly GCA_958441355.1). Taxonomy (GTDB): domain Bacteria; phylum Actinomycetota; class Coriobacteriia; order Coriobacteriales; family Coriobacteriaceae; genus Collinsella. The sequence goes on from CAUCCR010000011.1 coordinate 13,775, forward strand.
CGACCACGACGCGGCTGCAGCCGGCCTTGATGGTGGCGTCGACGATCCACTGGACCATGGGCTTGCCCAGGATCTTGTGCGAAACCTTGCAGTGGTTCGACTTCATGCGGGTGCCCTCGCCGGCAGCGAGGATAATTGCGGTTGCGTCCATGTGATCTCCTGTTACGTTATAGAGACGTGTGTTTGGAAACGATACACGGCGCAATATGATACCGCAGGCATATGTTGAGCGCGTAGCGATTGGCTCATGGCGGCCGATGTCGGTGCCGCCGGCGTGGCGTTTGCGCTGCTTGCGTGCGGCGTTGGCGGTGCTGCGGAGCTGTCGTTTGAGCGAGGGGACGGGGGTGCCCGTGGACAACATACAAGAGGAGTTTGGCGGCGAGCCCGTCGCGGCATTCTCGATGTCGCATCCGGCTGTGCCGGCCCTCTACATGGTGCTGACGCTGGGGCTCACCATGTTCTCGATGCAGCCGGTGCTGATTGCGCTGTCACTTGCGGGCGGGCTGGCGTATGGATTTGCGACGCGCGGGGCTGCCCGCACGCTGGGCGCACTCCGCTGGCAGCTGCCGGTGATTTTGATTATCGCGCTGGTCAATCCGCTGTTTAGCGCCTCGGGCTCGACGGAGCTGTTCCGTATTGGCATGCGCGCGGTGTATCTGGAAAGCATGGTATACGGCCTGTGCATGGGCGGGCTGTTTGTGGCGAGCGTGCTGTGGTTTGAGGCCGCGGCGTCGATGCTCGAATACGACAAGGTGCTCGCGCTGCTGGGCAATGCCGCACCGGTGATTGCGCTCATGATCTCGATGTGCATGAGGCTTATCCCGCAGTTTTTACGCCGCGGTCGTACGGTGCTGGCGGTGCAGGATGCGATTGATGTGCCGGGCCGCGCGCCCACCGATCCCGTGCGATCGCGCCTGCGGGCGTCGAGCGTGTTGATGGGCTGGGGCATGGAAGATTCGCTGGAGCGCGCGGACGCGATGCGCTCGCGCGGGTGGGGTGCCGCGATGCGTCGTACGACGTATGCGCGGTATCGGCTGGGGCGCAGTGACGTTGCCGCGCTGGCCGGGCTCGTACTGTTTGGCGCTGCCGCGGTGGCGGTGGCGTGGACCGCGACGACGCAGTATTCGTTTTATCCGCAGCTCTCGGTGCCGGCGCCGTGGCCAGGCTATGTCGTGTACGCCGCCTGGATGGTGTTGCCTTGCGCGTTGCACGCGATTGATGAGAAGAGGTTTGGCTGATGGCTCGGTTTGATAGGAGCTCGGCGGCGGGTGTGGCATATGGCTCGGCCGCGCCAGCGATTGAGGTGCGAGGCCTTAGTTTTGCCTATCCCGGGGTCAAGGCACCGGTGCTCGAGGGGCTTGATTGGCGTGTTTCCCAAGGTGCGTTTGCACTGCTTGTTGGCGGTACCGGTTCGGGCAAGTCGACGCTGCTGTCGCTGCTCAAGCCCGAGATCGCTCCAGCGGGCGAGCGCACTGGCGATGCGCGCGTGCTGGGCGAGAACGTTGCCGACATGGACGTGCGGGCATCGGCAGAGCGCGTGGGTTATGTGTTTCAGGATCCCGAGAACCAGATCGTGTGCGAAACCGTGTGGCACGAGATGGCGTTTGGCCTGGAAAACTTGGGGCTAGCACGTGATGAGATGCGCCGTCGCGTAGCTGAGACCAGCTATTTCTTTGGGCTGGAAGATTGGCTTCACCGCGATACTGACACGCTTTCGGGTGGTCGCAAACAGTTGCTGTCGTTGGCGGCCGTTCTGGCGCTGCGCCCGCGCGTGCTGCTGCTCGACGAGCCCACGTCTCAGCTCGATCCCGTTGCCGAGAAGAATTTCCTGCACGCGCTGTTTCGTGTGAATCGCGAGCTGGGCTGCACGGTTGTTGTGGCGACGCATCAGCCGCGCCCAATGCTCGAATACGCGACGTGTGCGTACCGGATTGAGGATGGCCGCGTGCACGAGGCGGCGGATATGGCTTCTTTGGTACGCCGAGAATCGCTGTTTTCCGATGACACGTTGGGGTGGGGTGCCATCCGATGTGCAAAAAACGGAGTATTCAGCAGGCGTGAGGACAATTTGGGCTCTCTGGAGCCGCCCGGGGGCGTATCGAGCGCGAAAAAAAGTTTGGAATTGGACAAATCGTCCGAATTTGTGGCGCAAACGTCGCTCGAGAACGGCTTGGAAGCCTTCTCGCGCACGGATGGAAGCAGAATACTCCAAAAAATGCACGCTGGGTCGGCTACCACCCTGTCGGAAGGTTGGTTTCGCTACGATCGAGCGTCCGGCTGGGTGTTGCGTGGGCTCGATGCGTCGTTTTCGGCCGGTGCGGTGCATGCGATCGTGGGCGGCAACGGATGCGGTAAGTCGACGATGCTCTCGGTGCTGGCGAAGACCGCCACGCTGCAGCGCGGCCGCATGGTGCGCGGAGCGGCCTCGGCGGCGTTGCTGCCTCAGAATCCCAAAGCATTGCTGGTTGCCGAGACGGTGTGCGACGAGCTGATGGAATGGGCTTCAGCCTGCGGATATGACGAGACCGTGGCGCGGGAGCGCGCGGCGAGCTTGGGGCTGGACGGCCTGGAGACGCGCCACCCCTACGACCTCTCGGGCGGACAGCGCCAGCTGCTCGCACTGGCAAAGCTGCTGCTGATCGGCCCCGAGCTGCTGCTGCTTGACGAGCCCACGAAGGGCTTGGACCTGGAGAGTCGCCGCACCATCGCCCGCGCCCTGCGTGACCATGCGAAGGCTGGCGGCACCGTCATCATGGCTACGCACGATTTGGACTTTGCCGAGCAGGTAGCCGACGACGTCGCCATGATGTTTGACGGCGAGATTGCCTGCATGGAGTCCCCGGCCGACTTCTTTGCCGACAACGTGTTCTATAGGGCGTGATGGGATGACGGACTGTCGTTTCTCGCGTTTGCTTGCAAAACTGGAGATCCCGCTGTTGTTGGCGGTGCCGGCGGTGATGGCTGCCGCGTTGCTGGCGGGTGTTGAGCAGGCAGCGTTGGCCATGCTGGTTGTGGTGGCGTTGGTGCTTGCGCTGTTCTTTGCGGGCTATGAGGCATCGCGTCCAGGCCTGCGTCAGATTATGCCCACGCTGGTGCTGGCGGCGCTGGCGGCGGCGGGGCGCATCCTGTTTGGACCCATTCCCGACTTTAAACCCGTGAGTGCCATCGCCATTATCGCCGGGGCGACACTCGGTCGTCGTAACGGCTTTATGGTCGGTGCGTTGGCGGCGCTGACCAGCAATTTCTTTTTTGGGCAGGGCATGTGGACGCCGTGGCAGATGTATGCCTGGGGGCTCGTGGGATACGTTGGCGGTGCGCTGGCGTATGCGGGTGCATTCGACCGCGCCGATGGCACCGTGCGTATGCCGGCGCTGCTGACCTACGGCTTTGCTTCGGGTTTGCTGTACGGCGTTGTGATCAACGCCTACGACATCATTGGTTTTGTACAGCCGCTTACTTGGGCAGGTGCCGTGGCACGTCTTGCCACCGCCGTGCCGTTCGATATCACGCACGGACTCGCGACCTGCGTGTTTTTGGCCGCCTTGTACAAGCCCTGGTGCCGTCGCATTAACCGTGTCGTCGTGAAATACGGGCTGTAAGGCATTTCGCGTTTCCTCACGAACTTGCGGTGGAATAGTTCTCGTTTTTGGCTATTTGCTGCCCAAACAGGAACTATTCCACCGCAACTTATAGGGGGAGAGGGGTCACATGATCTGTTTTCCTCTGTCCCCTAGAGGAATTACTTGGGGCTAGAGCTCTAGCGTGAGGGTGACGGGGCAGTGGTCGCTGCCGAAGATATCGCCGCGGATACCGGTGTCGCGCACGGTATTGGCGATTGAATCACTTACTAAGAAGTAATCGATGCGCCAGCCGGCGTTGTTCTTGCGGGCATTAAAGCGATAGCTCCACCAGCTGTAGACGCCCTCGACGTCTGGATTAGCCGTGCGCCAGGTATCGGTAAAGCCGGCGTTGAGCAGCTCGGTAAACTTGCCGCGTTCTTCGTCCGAAAAGCCCGCGTTGCCGCGGTTGGACTTGGGGTTCTTAAGGTCGATCTCCTCGTGCGCAACGTTAAAGTCGCCGCAGGTCACGACGGGTTTGCCGGTCTCGCACTCGAGCGCGTTCAAAAAGCCGCGGTAGGCATCGTCCCAGGCCATGCGCACGTCGATGCGCGCGAGCTCATTTTGTGCGTTGGGCGTGTAGACATCCACAAACCAGAATTTGTCGAACTCGAGCGCGCAGACGCGGCCCTCGGTTGCGGCTTGGGCGACGAGCACGGCCGCCTCGCCTTCGCCGGCGTAGGGCAGCAGCGCATCGGCGCGCAGTACGCGCAGCGGCTCCTGGCGGCTAAAGACCGCGGTGCCCGAATAGCCTTTACGCTCGGCGTAGCTCCAGGTTTGGTGATAGCCGGGCAGGTCAATATCGACCTGGCCTTCTTGCAACTTGGTCTCTTGCAGCGCCAGGATATCGACGTCGAGTTCTTGCGCGATCTGGATAAAGCTCGGGTCCTTTTTGAGCACGGCGCGCAGGCCGTTGACGTTCCACGAGGCGAAAGTGTAAGTCTGAGGCATGGTGTCCTTTCGGCGGGGTTGGCAGGCTTAAGATTAGCGCAACAGGGGCGGGGTGGGATCCGCGCATGCTGACTTAAAGGCCGCATGCTGGGACGTCGCTCAACGCTGCCCGACTAACAAGGACGGAGGACTCATATGACGCAGGCAATATCGGACCCCAGGCAGGCCTCCGCCGCGCTGGCGGATCTGTTTGACACCCACAAGCGCGTGGTCTTCTTTGGCGGCGCTGGTGTTTCTACGGCAAGTGGCATTCCCGATTTCCGCAGCGTGGACGGCCTGTATCACCAGCAGTTTGCCTATCCGCCCGAGACCATGCTGTCGCATAGCTTTTACGAGGCGCATCCGGCGGAGTTCTTCGACTTTTACCGCACCAAGATGATCGCGCTTAACGCTAAACCCAACCGCTGCCACACCAAGCTGGCCGAGCTGGAGCGCGCCGGTAAGCTTGATGCCGTGGTGACGCAAAATATCGACGGCCTGCATCAGATGGCCGGCTCGCAGCGAGTGTTTGAGCTGCACGGATCGGTCCATCGCAACATTTGCCAGTCGTGCGGCGCGGTCTATAGCGCCGAGTGGATTTGCTCGCGCGAGCACGAGGATGCCGCGGGCGTGCCTGCGTGCCCCGCGTGCGGTGGCCGCATCAAGCCCGATGTAGTGCTCTACGAAGAGCCGCTCGACGAGCATGTGTTGACCGGTGCCGTTGCCGCCATCGCCGCGGCCGATGCCCTCATTGTGGGCGGGACCTCGCTCGTGGTGTATCCGGCGGCAGGCCTTACGCGATACTTTACCGGCGATACGCTGGCTATTTGCAATCTTGCTCCTGCCGATCAGGATGCAAATGCCGACCTGCTGATTTCTTGCGACATCGCGGCCGCGTTTGCGTTCTAGCCCGCGTGCGCGGATACAATAGAAAGACTGAGTGCAAAGCGACCCCGCCGCCAGCTCCCCAAGCTCGGCGGCGTGGGCATTTTAGGAGGATGTTCATGGCGAACGACAGCAAGACATGGCGGTGCGGAAAGTACGAGCTCAGCTTTGACCGTCCGCGCATCATGGGCGTCCTCAACGTGACGCCCGATTCGTTTAGCGATGGCGGGGAGCACTTCGACCCGGATGCCGCCATCGAGTACGGCCTGGCGATGCTCGACGCCGGCGCCGACATCATCGACGTGGGCGGTGAGTCCACGCGTCCCGGCTTTACTCCGGTCAACCCCGACGAGGAGGCTCGCCGCGTGCTGCCCGTTGTGCGCGCGCTGGCCAAAGAGGGTGCCATCGTCTCGATCGACACGCGCCACGTGGCGGTTGCCAAGGCGGCCGTGCGCTGCGGCGCCTCGATCGTCAACGACGTGACCGGCTTCACCGATCCCAAGATGGTCGAGTTTGTTAAGACGAGCACCTGCGGCGTCATCGTAATGCACGCCGGCGAGGTCGCCGCGACCGCACGCACGCACGCAACGGTGCAGCTCGATACCTCGGCAGCGGCGTTTGTTGCCGAGAAGGCGCGCGAGGCGGCTGCCGAGGCCGCGCGTGAGGCCGAGAAGCCGGCTCGCCGCCGTCGCGGCAAGTTGCTGGGCGAGCCTAAGCCGGAGGCCAAGCTTCCGGGCGGCGTGGTGCAGCCCTCGTTGCCGTTTGGCGAACCGGAGCCCACGTCCGAGCCTGCAAGCGAGCAGGAGACGCCGGCCGCCGAGCAGGCTGCTGCCGCCGAGACCGTTGCGCCCGCGCCCGAGGCTGCGCCCGAGGCCACCGAGGCCGCATCGGAGTCCAATGACCGCCTGGCCGCCATGATGCGCCGCAGCGCCCGCCGCGAGGAGGCCTACGTGCCCACCTCTCAGCTCCGCCGCTTTACCCTGCCCGATTCGGCGCCCATCATGCGCCGCGTCATGGGCTTTCTGTCCGACCAGGCCCGCACACTCATCCATGCCGGCGTGTCGCGCGACCGCATCTGCATCGATCCTGGCCCGGGCTTTGGTAAGTCGGCTAACGAGGACATCGTCATCCAGCGCGAGACTGCCAAGATGGCGTCGCTGGGCTACCCGCTCATGTGCGCCGTGTCGCGCAAGCGCTTTGTGGGCGCCGTCTCGGGCGTGACCGAGGCCGCCGAGCGCGATGCCGCCACGTTTGGCGTGTGCCTGGGCGCCATCCAGGCCGGTGCCAACATCGTGCGCGTGCACGACGCCGCGGGTTTTGCGCAGTTCCTGAACGGTTACTGGGCGGTTGCCAAGCCGCAGCCGCGCCGCGCGTTTGTGGCCGTGGGCTCCAACCTGGGGCATCGCTGCGACAACATCCGCGCCGCACGCGAGATGATCGCCGAGATTCCACTCACCTGCGTGTCCAACTCCTCCAAGATTTACGAGAGCGAGCCGGCCTACGAGACGCGCCAGGACGCGTTTGCCAACGCCGTCATCGAGATCAAGACCGAGCTGGCGCCGCTGGTGCTGCTCGATGAGCTCATGAAGATCGAGGCCGAGCTGGGGCGCGACCGCTCCAAGAAGGCCAAGGCCAACGGTCCGCGCACCATCGACCTGGACCTGCTGTGGATGGATGGCGAGACCCACGGCGGCAAAAAGCTGCGCCTGCCGCATCCTCTCATTGGCGAGCGCGACTTTGTGCTGGTGCCGCTCGAGGACCTGATGCACGACCCGGCGCGGTTCTTCCGCTACAACGGTGTCGAGGTCAAGGAGCCCGAGGACCGCGTGGGCCATATCGTTGGCGAATTGGGGCGTATGTAGATGATCGAGATGAATGCTGTTGCCGCCGGCACCGAGCTCGACGCGGCGCGTAACGCGGGCCGCGAGGGCGTGTCCGCGGGCTGGTGCGCGTGGAGCGCGGGCGATGCTTCGCTGACGTTTTCGCTGGTCGTGCGTCCGGATGTGAATATGCACGCCTTCCACGGCCTGCCGTTTGTGGCCGCGATGGGCATGATGGATGCGCTTGTGGGCACAGTGTCGACGCCGGGCCTGGGCCTTTCCGGCAAGGTGGGTATCCGGTGGCCGAGCGATATCGTGTGCGGTGCGCCTGCGTTTGAGACGTCGCTCGCGCGTGTTGCCGTGAACGGCGGTGCCGGTGCCGCGGGCATGTTCGGTGCCGTGACGGTGGATATTGAGCGTTCGGCGCTGGGCGAGCTTGGTGTGGACGTGGCTGACGAAGCGCTGGTCGAGACGCTGGCCGCCGCCGTGCTGGCCCGCGTGGACGCTTGGGCGGTTGTTGCCAACACGCCGCAAGGCGCCGCAGGGCCGCTGGCTCCCGTGCTGGGCGAGTACTTCGACATGGTGCCGCTGCTGGGCCGCCAAGTTGCGGCGGTGTCGCCCAACGGCCTGCCGCTTGCGGTCGGTGTGTTTGCAGGCCTGGACATCTGGGGCCGCGCGACCATTAAGACCGATGCCGGCGAGCAGGAGTTTCCGCCTGAGGCCGTACGGATTCGCGGACTGTAACGCGAGGCGCCCGCGCTCAAAGACAACGATGACAACAAGATCTTCCTCGGCCTGTGCCGGGGAGGGTTTTGCCTATCTGGGGAATGGGCTGCCAGCGACCTATTCCTCAAAACTGAATAATTTTCGTTTTTGAGGAATAGAATTAAGGCAGCTCGGTCTTTCGCGAGGTATATTCGCTATAGAGCCTATTCCTCAAAACTGAAAATTTTTCAGTTTTGAGGAATAGCGATAAAAGACCGCGAGGAGGCCCCGATGAAACTCATCAATAGAACGTCATATATGGACACGTTGACGAGCCTTATTGGCGTGCCGGACATCAAGGTCATCACGGGCATTCGCCGCAGCGGTAAATCAAAATTGCTCGAGGCCCTCCGCGATTACGTGGAGGCAAATCTGTCCAATTCGAATGTCATCCATATCAACTACAACCTCGATGAGTTCGAGAACCTGCTCGAGTATCACGCGCTGCTCGCCTATGTAAAAGGGCATCGAGTATCCGGCAAACAAAACTTTCTGCTTATCGATGAAGTTCAGATGTGCGACGGTTTTGAGCGTGCGATCAATAGCCTTCACGCATCCGAGCAGTACGACATATTCATTACCGGATCGAATGCCTTTTTGCTGTCGAGCGATCTGTCGACGCTCTTTACGGGGCGTACGTTTGAGATCGAGGTTTTCCCATTCTCGTTTGAGGAGTATCGTCTCTATGGCGACGAGGGCGAGGTCGACCGCGACTTCGATGAGTACACGAGAACCGGCGGTATGTCCGGCTCTTACCCTTATCCACTGCAGGAGCAGCGCTATCAATATCTCTCCAACGTCTTCAAGACGCTCATTGTGAGAGATATCGTGCAGCGGCATAACGTGAGAAACGAATCGGCGCTGCTGCGCATTGCCGATTACATGATGGACAACGTTTCCAGCATTACGTCGGCACGCAACATTACTGATGCATTAAATGCGGATGGGCTAAAGATTACGAACAAGACGGTCGGCACGTACATGGGGTACCTGTGCGATGCGTTTGCCTTCTATAAAGTTCGTCGGTACGACATTCGCGGCAAAAAATACCTTAAGAGCGGCGAGAAGTACTATCTGGCGGACCATGCGTTTAAATATGCGCTTCTTGGTACACGTGATATGGATTGGGGACGCGTATACGAGAACATGGTGGCAATCGAGCTGCTGCGTCGCGGATACGAGGTATACGTCGGCGTGCTCTATAAAAAGGAAATAGACTTTGTAGCAATCAAGCGGAGCGAGAAACTCTACATTCAGGTGAGCGACGACATCAGCTCGGATAAGACATTTGAACGCGAGATTTCGCCACTGCTGAGCATTGGCGATGCGTATCCCAAGATGATTCTCGCCCGCACGCATCACGAGGCCACGGATCGCGACGGAGTGCAGATCGTGGACCTGGCGAGGTGGTTGTGCGGCGAGGCGTAGCGGAAAGCCTATTCCTCAAAACTGAAAATTTTTCGATTTTGAGGAATAGGGCTGATGCGTTGCCTAGTTCGCCGCTCGCGCCCGTGCTCGACTTAAGCCCCTGCTCTATCCCAGCTCCTGCATGCGGCGGTAGATTTCGCAGATGCCCTTGATGGTGAGTTGGCCGTCGACCACGTCGAAGGCATCGGTCGAATCGGCGACGATGCTGGCGAGACCGCCCGTGGCGATAACGGTGGCATCCTCGCGGCCCAGCTCGCGCTTCATGCGCGCGACCAGGCCCTCGGCCATGGCGGCGGCGCCCGTTACGGCGCCGACCTTGATGCATTCCTCGGTGTCGCGGCCGATGGCGTGCTCGGGTGCCTCGAGCGGCACGCTGGCGAGCTTGGCGGCACGGGCGGCAAGCGCGTCCATGGAGATGCGGATGCCCGGCGCGATCGCTCCGCCAATGTAATAACCGTCCTCATCGATGACGTCGATATTGGTCGCGGTGCCAAAGTCCACCACGATTGCCGGCGCGCCGTAGAAAGTTTCGGCCGCAACGGCGTTGGCGACGCGATCGGCACCTACGGCCTGGGGGCGCGCCGCGCGCAGCTTGGTCACCGCGGCCGTCTGCGGCCCGATGACGATGGCGTCCGCGGCAATGCGGTCGGCCACGGCGTGCCACTCGCGCGAGAGCTGCGGCACCACGCCCGCAAAGGCGATTGCGTCGACCGCATCGAGCGAAAGGCCGTACATCTTAAAGAAACCCATCAGGCGCACGTGGATCTCGTCGGCGGTATAGGAGCGGTCGGTGGGCATACGCCACGACTGCACCAGCTCGTCTCCGTCAAACAGGCCCATGGCCGTCTGCGTGTTTCCCATATCGATAGCGAGCAGCATGTCTACTCCCAGTGTTGGCATAAAAGGACGCGCACCATTGTATACGCGCCGCCGACGGCGCTCGGCTGCGATTCGTTTACGGTGATAGGGGCTGAGGGGTTTTAAATATGAAGGAATTATGCTCTACGAGATTTTCCTTGCCGCTTACCGAACTCCCGCGTAATATTCTTTCTTGCGCACATGAAGCGCCCAGACATTGCGGGGTGGAGCAGTCTGGTAGCTCGCCGGGCTCATAACCCGGAGGTCGTAGGTTCAAATCCTGCCCCCGCGACCAAGAA
>CAUCCR010000012.1:0-23849 GCA_958441355.1 uncultured Collinsella sp.
TTGTCGCAGCCCCGACCCGCGGTCACGAGCGGGGGCTCCTGTCGTTTCCGTGCCCCTGGATTGGGTCATAGTGTCTGACTTCGCCAAAACATCGGCGATGCCCTTGTTGGGATAGTCGTTGGGGACGTTCTTGTTTGCCTAGTCATTTAAGAACGTCCAACGACTAACTTAAAAACTATGCCGGATTACGGGGCTGAATGACGGATTGCCGACCATGCCGAAATTGGTAAAAAGAAAACCGCAGGTAGAAGGCTCGCTATGATTTGAAAATAAGGGGTGTGGTTGGCTCATTCAGGTTCAGCCCCGTAATCCGGCATAGTTTTGAAATGGCACTGAATAAGTGGCTGCAAATGAGCCGCAATGAAGCAAGCTAGCCCCTCGTTTCCGAAACCTTTCCGCAACAATTTGCCCTTCGTGCCGCTCGACTCCGCTCGCAACGTCCCCTGCGCTACACTTAGTTGCACTGTGGCGCCGTTGCGCCGCGCCCGATCCAAGGGGGACTTTCATGAAGAATACTCAGCTGCTGCTGATCAACGATATGTGCGGCTACGGCAAGGTCGCGCTTTCCGCCATGCTGCCGGTGCTGTCGCACATGGGCTACCGTATCCATAACCTGCCGACGGCGCTCGTTTCCGATACGCTCAACTACCCTAAGTTCTACATCCACGACACCACCGAGTACGTGCGCCAGAGCCTCGCCATCTGGGAGGAGCTCGGCTTTGAGTTCGACGCCATCTCTACCGGCTTTATCGTGACCGAGGAAGAGACGCGCATCATTTCGGACTTCTGCCACCGTCGCGCGCAAAAGGGTACCAAGGTGTTCGTCGACCCCATCATGGGCGACAACGGCAAGCTCTACGCCGGCGTGCCCGAGTCCACGATCGGTCTCATGCGCAGCCTGCTCGAGTGCGCCGACTATGCGGTGCCAAACTACACCGAGGCGTGCCTGCTCACCGATACGCCCATTGCCGAGCAAATCACGCCCGATGAGGGCCGCACTCTTGTGGATGCCGTGCGTGCCCTGGGCGCCAAGTCGGTGGTCATTACGAGCGCTGTGGTCGACGGTGCGAATGTCGTCATCGGTTACGAGCATGTGGCGGGGGAGTACTTCACGATTCCCTTCGACCTGATCCCGGTCTATTTCCCGGGCACGGGCGACACGTTCTCGGCGGTGCTCGTCGGCCGCGTTATGGCAGGCTGGAGTCTGCAGCGCGCGACGTCCGATGCCATGCGCGTGGTGGCAGAGCTTATCGAGCGCAATGCCGACCAAGAGGACAAATCGGCCGGCCTTCCCATCGAGGCCTGCCTGGATGTGATCGACCATGAGTAATGCTGGCGAGGGCGGCATCAAGCCTGCGGGCGATAACAAGCCGCTCGGCGCGCCGCGTGGCAAGCGTCCGCGTATCCGCGTGAGCTGCGTGGACCAGCTGGGTGCGTGCCGCTGCCACCATGGTCACAAGCCGGGCGACGTTTTTGACTTCGACCGAGACCGCGGCAAGATGTGCGCCATGGCCTGCCATGTGGGCTTTCCCTATATCGATATCCTGCGCTATGGCGGAACCGTGCCTGGCAACGAGCCCGGCACGGCAAAGTTCTGCTGCCCCGAAGTCGATACGCTGAACGTCTGGCTTGCTGAGATCGTCGACGAGTAGCCGAGCACAATGTGGCAAAGGGGCAGCCCCTTTGCCACATTCGCCGGTGGTGCCCCTTCTATTTGCTTATAATCTCAAATCTCTGCATTTCATCCGATTTTAGGTTCTAAAAATTCTGCGTTTCATCGATAATCAAGCGTATGAAATGTTGCATTTCATTTGATGACACTGAGGGGAGAGCCTATGCTGCGCAGGAAAATAGCGGCAGAGCTGGAGCGTTGGCTGAAGTCTTCCGAGCAAAAGGCCTTGTTCATTACGGGTTCTCGCCAGATCGGCAAAAGCTATTCGATTCGCGCATTTGGCAAAGCCAACCATGCAACCTACATCGAGCTTAACCTCATGGAAAATCGCCAGGCAAAAGATGCTCTTCTCGAGGCGCGGGATGCCGATGATTTCATCAGCAGGGTGACGCTTCTTTCGGGAAAGTCGATTGCGCCAGGCAAAACGCTTGTGTTTATCGATGAGGTCCAAGAAGCCCCCGACATCATGACGATGGCAAAGTTCCTTGTTGAGGATGGGCGCTGCCACTGGGTGTTTTCGGGGTCAATGCTCGGGACCCAGTTCAAGGGCGTCAGGTCCTATCCCGTGGGGTATGTCCACGAGCTTAGGATGTTCCCGCTCGATTTTGAGGAGTTTTGCTGGGCAACCGGAGTGAGCGAGGGGGCTCGCCAAACGATACGTGACGCGTGTATCAGCGAGAGGCCCATTCCTGATTACATTCATGACGCGATGATGGCAAACTTCAGGACCTATACCGTTGTCGGCGGAATGCCGGAGGTCGTGCAGCGTTTCCTTGACACGCAGGGCGACCTTGCCTCTGTTCGTCAGCTACAGTCCGAGCTCAACGAACAGTACCGACGGGATATTTCCAAGCATGCAAGCGGGCGTGCCCTTCAGGTGCAGAGCATCTACGATCAGCTCCCCATTATGCTTGAGGGCGAACACAAGCGTTTCGTGCTCAATTCCATTGACCCCAAGGCGCATTATGAGAAGTACCAGCGAGATTTTGTCTGGCTTGTCGATGCCGGCGTTGCTCTCAAAGCCGATATCGTAACCGAGCCAAAGTCGCCCCTGCTCAAGACGGCACGGCCATCGCAGTTCAAGCTATACCAATCGGATACGGGCATGTTGATGGCGCGCTACCCCGTTGGAGTCGCCCAAGCGGCGTATCTTGATAGCAAGGAGCCCAATCTGGGCGGCATTTACGAAAACGTGGTGGCCCAGCAGCTGGCTGCCCAAAATCGCCAGCTTTACTACTATCAGACAAAAAAGCGCGGTGAAGTGGACTTTGTGGTCGACGGACCGGATGGGACGGCTGTTCCGATCGAGGTTAAATCGGGCTCCTATTACCACGCGCACGCTGCGCTCGGTCATGTGCTTGATACGGCTGAATATGGCGTAAGGCTCGGGATTGTTTTCTCGAGAGGCAACGTTGAGCGCAACGGAGCGGTTCTCTATTTGCCGCTATATGCGACCTGGGCCCTTTCGGATGTTTTGGGCGACTCCTGTGCCGAGGGGATAAAGCTGGAGGTCAAGCCGGTCTAGGGCCAGTCCCGGATGTGACAAAGGGACAGTCCCTTTGTCACATTCATGAGTGTGGATTTTCTCCCGTTTAGAGCGCACTCGAACGCTCAAAGCGGGAGAAAATCCACGCTCGTTTCGCGCCGGAGACGTGGCTCGCGACCTCGCTTGTCTACAGTTGCTCGAGCATAGCGGTGCAACCGTCGAGCACGTCGCGGTAGGTGGCATCGAAGTTGCCGGTGTACCAGGGATCGGCCACGTCACCGGGGCGCTCGGTCCAATCGAGCAAGCGTGTAACCTTGCCGTCGGGGTCGTCGCCAAAGATGCGCCGCAGGCCGCGGGCGTTCTCGTCGTCCATATAGACAATGTGGTCCCAGTCGCCATACTCCGCGCGACGCACCTGGCGGGCACGGTGCGCAACGACGGGAATCCCGACTTCACGCAGCTTGGCGACCGTGCCATGATGCGGCGGGTTGCCGATCTCCTCAGTTGAGGTCGCAGCGGAGTCAATGACAAACTCGCCCGCGCGCCCGGCGCGCCGCACCAGCTCGGTAAACACGGACTCAGCCATCGTCGAGTGACAGATATTTCCATAGCAGATAAAAAGAATGCGTTGCATGAGCGGCTTCCTTTCTAGGCGGTCGCGCAGGGCTTACAGACTGCTCTTGAGGCAGTTTGCTCCAATAAAGCCCGCTGCGTACAAGGGGAGGTGGCGCAGCTCGCGCCCGTCATCGGTTTCGCTGCGGGAAAAATTGTTCTCGGACAAAATGTAGGCATATGGCGATCGGGCTTTGTCCATAAACGACCCGAGGGTTCTCGCGCGCACGTTACGTGCGGACTTTACTTCGACGGGCACAATTTCCATACGGTCGGTCTGAAGTAAAAAATCGAGCTCGCCGGTCGTCTTCCAAGACGACGGCGGCACCCAGTAATACGTCTGCAAGCTATTGCCCGAAAATGCTTGCATGACCGAGTTTTCCGCCAGGGCGCCTCGGAAGTCGGAAGATAGCGCTATGGCGGAATCCTCTTTGAGGTCGAGCCAGAGCCGCGGGTTGATGCCGAGTTTGTAGAACATGAGGCCGGTATCGAGAAGATAGACCTTAAAGAAACTTCCATCTTCGTCGTCGAAGGGAACGAGGGGAGGCTCGATGCCTTCGGTCAGGTTGTTGACCGATATGATGCCGGCGCCTTCGAGCCAGTCGAGCGGCTCGATAAGCTTGGCGCGACGGCCTCCGCGTTCGACCTCGGAGTACTTGAATTTTTTTGTGGACGATCTCAGCAGCTGGGACGGAATGGAGCGCCAGACCTTGCGCGCCGCCACGCCGCTGATCCCGTTTTCGGGGTCGGTCATATCGGCGGTATAGGTCTCGTCGATTTCGCGCTGCTCGACGCGCGCATCCTCGATGGATAACGTCTTGCGATATGCGTTGACGGCGGCGGGCATGCCGCCCACGATCTGGTATCGATGAAACAGGCTGAGCGCGGCTTGGTGCGCGGCGTAGGTCTCGAGCGTGCCGGCGTGGGTACGAATGGCATTGGCCATCTGCTCCTCGTCGAGCGCCCAGAGAAACTCCTCGAACGACATAGGATGCATGGTCTCTTGACGAACGCCGCTGGGAAAAGGCAACTTGCGCTTGCGCGTGGCGACGCCGAGCTGACTGCCGGTCGCGCATATGCGCCAGCCCGAACCCGAAAAAAAGCGAAGCGAGTTGAGCGCCCGTTCGCAGAGCTGCACCTCGTCAAACAGGATGAAGGCGGTTTCTTTGCGAATGGGGGTGCGTTTATAGTCTGAGATTCGCGCCACGATGGCGTCAACGTCGTCGGTGGGACAGTCGAACAGCGGAGCGATCAGCTCAAGATCGGTCTGAAAGTCGAGTTTGACAAACGCATCGCCGGCGATTCGTCTGCCGATTTCCTCGGCAACGTACGTTTTGCCTACGCGTCGCGCACCACGAATGAGGAGGGGGCGCGACGCGTCCTTTGTCGCCCATGATTCGATAACGGATTCGATTGATCTGCGCATGGGGCCGCCTTTCCAATTTCGTGTACTTCAGATACATAGTTTAGTACGATTTCATGTACTTGGAATACACGAAATAGTAGAAAAGTGTGTATCTGAAGTACACGAAATTGCACTGCTGGAGCTTGCAGGCGGATAAACACTACTCGTATGGGACGGTTTTCACCGGTTGCTCGCCACCCTGGGCTATGTTCGCCCCTATGCCTGCATCCGGGGCTGTGCTGATTGACGACGGCGCTCCCAGCGAGCCAACTTAATCGTCACCAGCGTGAGCGCCCAGGCCACGAGCGAGAACACGGCACCGACCGCGCCTACATATGCAATGCCAACTCCGCTTACCACGGCGCCGCCCACTGCGGTGCCAAACGAGATGCCGACGTTAAACGCCATGGGCTCAACCGAACTTGCGAGTACCATCGACTTGGGGTGGCGGCTGCGTGCCACATCCATAAAGTGCGTGATGCACGACACTGAGAACAGGTACATGAGCATTGCCAGACTAAAGACAAAGATAAGTGCGAGCGGCATGGCAGCGCCTACGGCAAACAGCCCAAACAATGCCGCCGCCTGCAGCACAAACGTCACGAGTAGCGCCTTCATGCCAAAGCGCGCGTCGATCCATCCGCCCAGGATGTTCGAGATCAGGCAGAACACGCCGTAGGCCATGAGCGTGGTACTGGCTTCGACCGTGCCCATGCCCAGCACCTGCTCAAGATAAGGCGTCACGTAGCCGTAGAAAACGTAGACCGACCCCACGCCAAACAAAAAGATGAGCATGCCGGTGATGATGCTCGGCTCGCGTAGCAGACCCGCCTGCTCGCGAAAAGTGGCGGGCTCGTCGGTTTGCCCAGCGCGCGGCATAAACGCCACGAGCGCTCCGCAGATCAGAACGGCAAAGGCCAGCGTGCCGTACATGGCCACGTGCCAATCGAGCGTGTCGGCCACAAACTTGCCGATCGAAGTGACAAAGACCATTGCCACGGAAAACGCACCATATACCACCGAGATGGCAAGCGAAGTTTGCTGCGGAGACAGAAGCTCGGGGATGTACGTCACGCCCACGGCGAGCAGTGCGCCCGAGACGGAGCCCAGGATGATGCGCGAGATGAACAGCACCTGGAAGTTGGGCGCCAACGCCATGACCAGGTTGCCGAGCACAAAGACGATGCTGTAGCACACGAGCAGCTGGTAGCGGCGAAAACGCCCCGTGCTGAGCGCGAGCACCGGCGTCGAGATAGCGTAGATCAGTGCGAACACGCTAATAAGTTGGCCTGCGGTGGCAAGCGATACGCCGAGTTCCGTCGCCAAGTCACTTTCGATGCCGATGACCACGAACTCGGAGCAGCCGAGCGAAAAGCCTAACAACACGAGCAGCGCCAGGCAGAGCTTGGTGCGCGCGGGGGAGAGCGCGGCGGCGGTTGACTTACTTTTTGGCGTGGTTGCGGCGGTCAAGGTTGTCACTCCAATGTCGCATGAATAAGCGGGATTCAATCCCTGCAACTCTAACAGAATGTGACAAAGGGACAGTCTCTTTGTCACATTCGCGGCGTGGCTGCCGCCCAAGCCGTCACAACATTCGATGAAAATCTCGAAAACGAGGAAAAGCGTCGAATGTTGTGATGGCTTTCCTATCTGTGCCGGCGAGCCGCCGTGCCGTCTGGGGGTATAAGGCTAGCAAGTGTTTATTTGCGAGGCCTAAGGGGCGCCCCGTATGGATATCGATAACTTTGAATGGTGGTATAGCGAGGGTGAGGCTCCGGACGAGGAGTGGGACGAGCCCACGCCGCGTGACGTGTCGATCGACGAGGACGAGACCGGCAACGACGTCGCCGCCGACTCGGACGCCGCCCTCGACCCCGTCGAGCCTCTGACCTTCGAACAAGCTTGGGCCCAGGCCGAGGCAGACGAGGCCAAGGCCGACGCTACGGCCACGCTCGGCGAGCCAGCCGACATGTCGATCTCGCCGGCAAAGACCCCGCAGCCGCGTCATACCATCGATCCCGACAGCACGGCATCCTTCAGTATTCTCGACGTGCCCTCGCAGGGTGCCCAGGCGCCCGCGCCCACACGTCGCCCCAATCTGTCTCGCGAGGAAGATGCAGGACGTCGCTCTCTGCTTGGCCCCATCCTTATCGCCTTCATGGCCGGCGTTATCGCATGCTCGGTGATTGGAAACGTCTGGAGCCATGTTGAACAACAGCGAAAAGACGCCGCCAAGGTCGAGATGTCTATCGAGCAATCGCTCGGCCGCACGCGCTCGGTACATGTGTCGGTCGAGGTCAAGGACGGCGCGACGTGGGACACCGCGCGCGGCGACAGCCAAATGCTCATCCACATCGTGGGGCGCACGCTCAAAGGGCAGACGATTGACGAGTATCAATACGTCAATTCCGCTGGTGACGGCATCGAACTTAAGCCCGGCGACTACGAGCTCACCGTCGATGAACCGCCCGTCGCCACCGACGGCACGCGCTTCCGTGCCTCAAAGCGCATGGTCCCCGTGAGCTTTAACTCGCAGGCGCCCGATACGGTCGATAGCACTCCGCAGGGCGGGTTTGACCTTTACGCTATTGCTCAATAACTGCGCCTGTCGCTCAACCCCGCCGCCAAGAGTGGGACAATAGCCCTCGACACTATTGTTTACTTTTGGAGGAAGTAGCATGTCTACCGTCACTACCATCAAGCGCGGCAGCCTCACCGCGGCCATCGATTCCATGGGCGCCCAGCTCACGAGCCTTGCCCTCAACGGCAACGAGTATCTGTGGCAGGGCGACCCCGCCTTTTGGGGCAAGCATGCGCCCATCCTGTTCCCCATTGTGGGCTCGCTGCGCAACAACACGGCGACGTCTGCGGCTGGCACCTGCGAGATGCCGCGCCACGGCCTCGCGCGCATCGTCGAGCACAAGCTGGTCGAGGTTTCGGAGGACGGCTCCTCGGTAACGTACGAGATCACCGACACGCCCGAGTCGCTCAAGGCCTTTCCGTTCCACTTTAAGCTCAACATGACCTATGCCCTGACTGGTGACGCCACACTTACCCAGACCTTTGCCGTCACCAATACCGGCGACGTGGACCTGCCGTTCTCGGTGGGCGGCCACCCCGCATTTAACGTACCTGCTCCCGGTGCCGAGGACGAGGCGTTCGAGGATTACGAGCTGGCATTTACCGAGGCTTGGACCAACGAGGCCCCCATCATCACGCCCGACGGTCTTATGACGTTCGAGGGTAGTTACAAGGCTCCCGATAACTCGGACGTGCTGCCCATCACGCACCGCAGCTTCGATAACGACGCCATCATGTTCACCGATACCCCGGGCTCCACGCTCACGCTGCGCGGCCGCAAGTCGGGCCACGGCGTCAAGATCGACTTTGAGGGCTTTAAGTACATCGGCGTGTGGTCTGCCGCCAACGACGCTCCGTTTGTGGCGCTCGAGCCCTGGACCGGTCACACCACCATGGACACCGAGGACGACGTCTTTGAGCACAAGGTCAACACCATTGCGCTGGCGCCGGGCGAGACGGACGTCCGCAGCTTTAGCGTCACCTTGCTCTAGAGGTTCCGCCGTTCTGACGAACGGCGGACCGGTCGACGCTGCGCGCCGCCCAGGGCGACAATTTGTCATTCAAAAGGCAAGGCATGACCAGAAGGTCTATGCCTTGCCTTTTTCATGCCTAGTCGTTGGGGACGTTCTTGTTTGACTAGTCGTTTAAGAACGTCCCCAACGACTATCAATCGTTTTCAGTTCGTAAACTTGTATATATGCATTTATATATGCATTTGCTGGAGGTAGCGCTGAGCGGTATCCTGTTAAGTCGTCAGCATACGATTCAACAGGGAAGGCAGATTATGCATTCTCCCCATCAACGCGACGCGCATCCACAGCCGGTATGCAGCCGTCGCATCTTTTTGGGTAGCGCTCTCGCTGCGAGCGCTACTGTCGTCGCCGGCGCACTTGCCGGTTGCCAGCGCCCCTCCACGCTGGAAGTAGTTCAGCCCACGACGGGTGGCGGTCGCGACGACCTGTCCGATTCCGTTATCGGCAAGGATAAGATCCGCATTGGCATGGAGGCGGCCTACGCCCCGTACAACTGGCAGGTTTCCGAAGCCAGCGAGTACACCATTCCCATCGACAACGTGCAGGGCGCCTATGCCGATGGCTACGACGTGCAGATCGCCAAGATCGTCTGCAAGGCCCTCGGTGGCGAGCCCGTTGCCGTCAAGCAGAGCTTTTCGGGCCTTATCGATTCGCTCAACAACGGCCAAATCGACCTCATCATCGCCGGCATGAGCGCCACGCCCGAGCGCGAAGAGTCGGTCGGCTTCTCCGACCCGTACTTCATTGGCTACTTTGGCCTATTCGTAAAAGAGGGCTCGCCCTACCAAAACGCCACCAAGCTTAGCGACTTTAGCGGCGCCACGGTGCTCGGCCAAAAGGACACCATGCTCGACACCGTCATCGACGAGATCCCGGGCGTTGTGCACAAAAACCCGGTCGACTCCGTCCCCACGGTGTTCTCGAACCTGCTGCAGGGCACCTGCGACGCCGTGACCTACAACACCGAGAACGAGAAGGGCTATATGGCTCAAAACCCGGGCATCGTTCCCATTCATTTTGCCGAAGGCGAGGGCTTTAAGCAGGAGGTCGCGGCAAACGTCGGCTGCCGCAAGGGCTCGGACAAACTGCTTAAGCTCATCGACAAGACACTCAAGGGCATTAGCCAAGAGGAGCGCGACCAAATGTGGGACGCGTGCCTCGACCGTCAGCCGGCATAGGGAGGCAGCATGAAAACCGTCAATCGCCTGGCCTCCTTTATTAAGGCCGACCACCGTTATGTATACCTGGGCACGAGCGTTATCGCGGCGCTCGGCCTGGCGTTTAGCCAGCGCAACCCCACGCCGCTGAGCTTCTTGGCCCCCACCGGTATCTTCCAGGATTGCCTTTGGGCGATTCTTTGGGCCTGGCTCGTCGTGTCGGCGGCGGCGCTGGTCACCAAGCTCATGCACGGGAACGACTATCGCGAGGCGTCGCCGTTCGCATCCGAGCGTTTCCGTCGTGGCGCACGCTTAGGCAGCTATGTCGTGGTTGCCATCGCGGCGATCTTTTTCGTGGACCGCTGCGTCATGTCGTTTATCGACCTGGTGCAGGTGAGCATTGTCTCGGATTCCAACCCCAGCGACTTTTTGTCGAGCCTGGTCTACATGACCTACAAGAGCGGGGACTTCTTCATTCGTGGTATCGAGATCACCATCGCGCTTGCGACCTTCGGCACCGTCATCGCATTCTTCCTGGCGCTGCTCTTTGTGTTCCTGCGTATTCAGACGTTCGACCGCGTGGATAACGACCTGGTGCGCTTCTTTAAGAGTATCGGCCGTGGCTTTGCGACCGTCTACTCCACCATCGTGCGCGGCACGCCCATGATGGTTCAGGGTCTGCTCATCTATTACGCGGGCTTCACCGTTTTGCGCGGCATGGGCTTCGAGACCGCCCAGGCCAACCAGATCTGGAGCACCTTTACCGCCGGCCTCGTCACCATCTCGCTCAACTCCACCGCCTACATGATGGAGGTCCTGCGCGGCGGCATCGAATCCATCGATCCCGGCCAGGCCGAGGCAGCGCGCTCGCTGGGCCTGTCGCAGTGGCAGGCTATGCGCAAGGTCGTGTCCCCCAGGGCATTAAAAACGCTATTCCGGCACTCACCAACGAGCTCATCATCAACATCAAGGACTCGTCGGTGCTCTCGGTCATCGGCGTGTTCGACCTTATGTACGCTACTACCACGGTCGCCGGCGTGTACTACCGCCAGATGGAGGTCTACTGCGTGGCGCTCGTGGTCTACCTGATCCTGACGCTCGTGGCGAGCCGCCTGCTCGAGGCCTTTGGCAAAAAGCTCGGCGCCGAGGCTCCTGCCACGCTGCCCAGCTCTAACTAGGCTTAAGACGAGGAGAATCATCATGGCAGATACCGCCATTACCGGCGTTGCAGCCGCCGCACAGATCAATGAGCCGCTCATCCGCGTCGAGGGCCTGCGCAAGAGCTTCGGTTCGCTCGAGGTGCTCAAGGGCATCGACCTGTCCGTCAATCCTGGCGAGGTCGTCACCATCATCGGCGCTTCGGGTTCGGGCAAATCGACCTTCCTGCGCTGCCTCAACCTGCTCGAGACCCCGGACGCGGGCCACATCTGGTTCCACGGCCAGGACCTCACGGCCGAGCGCTGCAACATCAACAAGCTACGTGAGGACATCGGCATGGTGTTCCAGGGCTTTAACCTGTTCAACAACATGGACGTGCTCGACAACTGCACGCTCGCGCCCGTCACGCTCAAAAAGATGAGCAAGGCCGAGGCTGAAAAAATTGCGATGGAGCATCTGGCGAGCGTGGGACTCGAAAAGTTCGCGCACGCCGCCGTGGGTCGCCTGTCCGGCGGCCAAAAGCAGCGTGTGGCCATCGCTCGTGCCTTATGCATGAATCCGCAGATCATGCTGTTCGACGAGCCGACTTCGGCACTCGACCCCGAGATCGTGGGCGAGGTGCTCGAGGTCATGCGCAAGCTCGCGGCCGACGGCATGACCATGGTCGTCGTCACGCACGAGATGGCCTTTGCCCGAACCGTATCCGACCGCGTGGTCTTTATGGATAAGGGCGTGGTGCTCGAGGACGCCGCGCCGGCCGAGCTCTTTGGCAACCCCACGCACCAGCGTACCCGCGAGTTCCTCTCGCGCTATCTCGAGGACAAATAACCGACCGCAAACGCTTATGTGGCAGGGCCGCTCCGGTGGGGCGGCCCTCGTCATCACAATCGAAAGGATGTCATGGCCGAGGTTTGGCGCTTCTTTGCGCACGAGGATGATTTTGCCGATATCGATGAGGTCGGCGCGTGCGAGCGCCTGGGCCGCGTGCTGTCGTTTCCGACGATTTCGAGCATGGATGCCCAGACGGTGGACTGGCAGGCGTTTGACGACCTGCGCGCCTATATGCAGCAGGGCTGGCCGCGCGTGTTTGCGACGGGCGAGGTCGAGCTCATCGACCATTCGCTGCTCGTGACGCTTGCCGGCACCGACCCCGCCCTCAAGCCGGTCATGCTCATGGGCCACATGGACGTGGTTCCCGTGGTGCCGGGCACCGAGACGGACTGGACGCACGATCCCTTTAGCGGGCACGTGGACGACACCTATATTTGGGGTCGCGGCGCCATCGATATGAAAGACCAGGTTGCGGGCGTCTTGGAGGCCGTTGAGTATGCGCTGGCGCACGGCTGGCAACACGAACGAACGCTGCTGCTGGCCTTTGGCCAGGATGAGGAGACCACGCAGTACGGCGCGGGTGCCATTGGTCGCGCGCTCGAGGAGCGTGGCGTTGAGCTTGAGTACCTGATCGACGAGGGCGACTATCGTATCGTTGCGGCTGCCGAGTACAGCGCAGGTGAGGGTTGGCTTATGCATGCCGATCTTGCCGAGAAGGGCTATGCCGATATCGTGCTCAGGACGAAGAGCGAAGGCGGGCATTCTTCCAACCCTTACGGCGGCACGTCGCTCGAAGTGCTCAGCCGCGCTATTGCCGCGATTTGCGATATCGAGTGGCCGGCGCGTGTGACCGACCTGCTTGCCGCGCAGCTCGTCGAGCTGGGGCTTTATACCGCAGACGAGATTGCTGCCAGCAAGGATGCCATCGTGCGCGACTGCCTCGCCAGCAAAAAGCTGTACCCGCTTGTAACCACCACCTGCGCGCCCACGCAAATCGAAGGCGGCAGTACCGGTGCCAACGTAATGCCGCAGGATATGTGGGCCAATATCAACTTCCGCATGCTCGAGGGCACGAGCGTGGCCGATGTCGTGGCCTGCTGCCGCGAGGCCGTTGCCACCGCTGGGCTCGCTGGCCGAGTCGAGGTCGAGCTGGGCCCCGGCAGCTCCGAGCCCTCGCCGTCCCCGCGCGTGGGCGGTCCGGGGCTCGAGGCCGTTCGCGCCATCGCCGCCCGCTATTTCCGTGATCCCAAGGGGACGGAGGAAAACGGATCGTCTGCGATGGGCCAAGAGCCGATCAGCATCGTGCCCTCGACCGTGATTGGCGCAACCGATGCCGCCAACTACCAGCGCATTTGCCGCGAGTGCATCCGCTTCTCCGCCTTTGTGGTCGACGATGACGAATGCGACCGCGGCGTCCACGGCACCAACGAGCGCATCACCCGTCGCGCCTACCTCCAAGGCACCCGCTTCCTCATCGCCCTGCTCCGCACGCTCTAGAATGTGACAAAGGGACTGAGCCGATTTCATCGGTAATGAGACAAAAACTGTAATAGAAAAAGGCTAAGATATCTTAAGAGACATATGCTGGGGTTGGTATTCCTTGAACGACCGCGGGCATGTGCCAGACCGCCTCGGCCCCCGGGGAGCGCCCGGGCAGGTCGCCGTGTGACTGGGGAGGAAATTATGCAGGAGCTCAGAGAGATGACGTCTCGACTCGTGAATATTGCTACCGGGGGGGGGTGTCTAAGCAGGGAACTTCCTGGTGAACACCGGCCGCGCGAGCGGTGGTCCGTCATGTCTTGTGGCCGTCGTCGCGGGCTGCGCCCGGTTTCGCCATATGCGATTGTTCTGGCCCTCGCCATCGCGCTGACGGCGAGTTTCTTCCTGCCGCTTCGTGCCGAGGCGGCAATTTCGGACCACACGGTTCCGACGATTTCGCCTTCGGGGACAACAATTAACCTGTTTGATTACTGGGTGAATCCGGATAACCATCTGTCGGTTTCCGGCAACGGCGGCATCAACGCAAGCCACCGGTTCCAGTTTAACGATGGCCAGGGTGATGCACCGCTCAACCATTGGACGGGCAACACGAACCCGCAGCCCGGCATTGTCAGCAACACGCTTTCAGACGGCTACCCGCAGCTTTCCGGTACCTATGGCGGCGACTCCCTCCGCTATCTGTTCGATTCCTCTGCCCAGACCGGCAAGACGTCCCATTTTGGCGTGACGGGCCTCCTCAAGGTTCAGGACGGCTACTACGTCTATGACAGCTCCGAAAACTACGCAGCCTACAACGCTGACAAGAATGCCTTCGACGTCTATGACACCTGGGGCATTGACAAAGTGGGCGATTCGTCCCATCGGGGTCAGTTCTTCCCGTTCGATGCGGCAGACAAGGTGTTCAAGGAGGAAAGCGGCCGGCTCGTCCAAAATGACATCACTGCAGACAACGCCGGTAACCACGTCAACCACCACTTCGGCCTCTCAATGTCCACGCGATTCGTGCAGCCCAACGGCGGCCTGACGAACGATAAGAAGGACATGACCTTCGAGTTCGCCGGCGATGATGACGTCTGGGTGTTCATCGATGATGTCCTCGTGGGTGATATCGGCGGTATTCACAGCCGTGCGAGTCTGAGTATCAACTTTCATACGGGCGACATTAAGGTGAACGACAAAAGCGACGGCACGCTGCTGAGCAAGTACCAGGCGGCGAAAAAGGGCACTTCGGGCTTCGACGGCAAAACCTTCAAAGACGGCACCAACCACACCCTCAAGTTCTTCTACCTGGAGCGCGGCGCCACCGACTCCAACATGGAGCTCAAGTTCAACCTCGTGACGGTGCCCGAGTCCGACATCATCAAGTTCGACCAGGACGGCAAGTTCGTACAGGGTGCCGAGTTCAAGCTCTATAAGACCGACAAGGACTTCAAGACCGTGGGCGAGCTCATCGGCTCCGGTACCACGGACGAGGCCGGCCACCTAACGCTCACGAACGACGTGGACAACGGCGTCATCAACTTCGACGATCTCTACAACAAGGATCACGACAACAACAAGTACTACCTCCTGAAGGAGACGTTCGTACCCGAGGGATACAGCTCGAGTCTCGCGGCGACGGGTGGTAGCATGCAGCTCGAGTACGTGCCCGCGAGCGCTGAGAACGGCGCGGGCGGCGTCATCATCAACCGCGGCGGTATGGACGCGGGCAGCGTCGTGTGGAAGACCGGTGCGTTCGCCGCCGCGAAGGAGGTCATCACCGCGCCGTCGACCGTGTACAAGGCAAATAATGACCTGACGAAGTCCGACAAGACCGTCAATCTGGACTCCGGCATACTGTTCGCTGTGGTGCTCAAGCGCGACAAAAGCGCAGGCACAGGTATCAAAGATCCGAGCAATTGGTACGCCGTGTCGGGCGACCCATCGACGGGAGCGGGATACACCCTCGCCAAGAAGCCGGGCATGACCGGTGCTATCGAGGCGGCGAAGAAGGACCTGCACGCCTTCACGCTCAACACAAGCGGCCAGTACCAGGTAGAGATTCAAAATCTGCCCGGTGACATCTCCAAGTACTACTACCTGCTGAGCGGTGATGCCCGCAAGGATGTCGAGTACACGGTGGCCATCTACCACACAACGGCGAGCTCGATCGGCGACGCGACGCCTGAGAACACAGTCCACGTGTACAGCGACGACATCGCAGACGGCACGAACTTCAAGCCGAACTTCAAGCGGCAGTTCGCCACGCGCCTGCTCGTCACGAACATCCAGAATCGCCTGTTCGTGCAGAAGACCGATACCGAGGGTAAGCCCGTTGACGGGGCGAAGTTCGGCCTTTACAAGTCCACCCAGGTGACTACGGATGCGAACGGCAAGGCCGTGCTCGATGGCGACCAGACCCCCTACGACACCCTGACGACGAGGTCGGTCGCCAACCCGGTCAAGCTCGAAGGGGCGGGCGTATTCCCGTCTACGAGCGACAGTAGCGAGCCGCTCGTGAAGGGTACCTACTTCCTGAAGGAGGTCTCGGCGCCCAATGGCTTTCTGCTTAATGACAGGCTCATCAAGGTGATTGTGGACGATTACGGCGTCCACGCCGATGCTGGTACAGTTGATGACGGCGTTTCGACGTTCGTGGGCGTGGGCTCGCTCATGAAGAGCCTGGGCCAGTTTGGCGCAGAGGGCGACATTGACAACACGCTCACGTGGATCAAGGGCCAGCGCCAGACGTCCGACGGGACGCTCGACGGCAACGGCAACCTTTCCTGGAACAATGACGCCAAGGGCGGCGAGAATGAGGTACATCTTAAGTACGGCGCCAATGGACGTGTCTACCAGTATGGGCCCACCAAGAAGGACGAACCTTACCGCCTGGAGACCGAGACGGGCTGGATACGTATGGGCATCACGCAGGACGTGTCTGGTGACGCTAATGCGAAGGGCGCCCGCGCCGACCTGGGCGACATGAATCTGAACGCCCTGTTTACGGGCGCCACCTGCGTGCGCGTGGCGAACGAACGCGAGGCGAGCCTCGAGGTGATGAAGAAGGTCATGGTGCCAGTGGGCCTGACGGGAAAACCGGACGCGGGGTTCACCTTCAAGTTCACCGTGCCCACGACGGCGGGGAAGACGTACAAGGCCGCGGTGTTTGAGAACGCGGGGACCGCAAGCGAGAAGCAGGTCGGCAAAATGTTCGACCTCGAGAACGGCCGCGAGCAGACCATCACGGCCGACCAGACGATCCGCGTGTACGGTCTCGCCGAGGGTGACCAGTACGCGGTGCAGGAGCTGACCGGCGCAGACAAGATGCCCGCGGGCTATAAGCTGACCGGCCGCAAGCAGGGTGACAAGAATCTGACTGAAGAAGGCAATAGCATCTCGGGCACGATTGCCTCGCAGAATTCCAACGGCACGCTGGCCGAAGACAACAAGCTGGTGTTCACCAACAGCTACAAGACGGACGCCAGCGACGAGCTGACCCCGCAGGTAACGAAGAAGGTCTCCGGCACCGAGAGCACGGACAAGGAGTTCTCGTTCACGCTGGCTGCCACGTCGGACATGCAGGCGAAGATCGCTGCCGGCGACCTGACGGTGTCGGATGACCTGGCGGGCGACGCGCATGCGGAGTCCCGGGCCACGAAGGGCGCGATCACGGGTAAGGACGGCCAGACGGTCGACTTCTCCGGCATGAAGTTCAACAAGGCCGGTACATACACGTTCACGCTTTCCGAGGCGCACGACGCCGATGACGACGCGGTGGTGGACGGCGTGCAGAACGCCGGTTGGACGATGGACGATTCCACCTACACCGTCACGGTGAAGGTTGAGGACAAGAATGCCAAGCTGACTGTCACAGGCGTGGCGGTGAAAAAGGACGGCGATGACAAGAGCGAAACGCCTGAGGTCAAGAACGGCGAGGTGAACCTCGCCACCTTTACCAACAGCTATGCCGCGAAGGGTTCCGTGACCCTGGCGGCGATGAAGCACTTTAAGGGCGGTGCGCTCGCGGGGAACGATTTCTCGTTTGCTCTGTACAAGGGTGACAAGGCGGAAGGCACGCCCCTTGAGACCGTCACGAACGACAAGGACGGCAACATTACCTTCCAGCCCATCAGCTACACCAAGGCCGGTGACTACGAGTACACCATCAAGGAAGTTACCGGTAACGACCAGACCATCGTCTACGACGGTCAGGAAGTGAAGGTCAAGGTCAGCGTCACCGATAACAAGAACGGCAAGCTGGGCGCAACCGCCACCTACGACGGTGAGAAGGCCGTGCCGACCTTCACCAACACGAAGCCGACGGCGGACGTCACCGTCGAGGCCACGAAAGTTCTCGCGGGCAAGGCGCTGACGGACGGCGCGTTCGCCTTCGGCCTGTACCAAGGCGACACGTCCACGGGTAATCCCGTCAAGATCGTCCAGAACGACAAGGAGGGCAAGATCAATCTTGCCCTCACCGGTCTGACCATCGGCGAGTACGACTACAAACTCAAGGAGGAGAACGTCGGTGCCGATCCGACTATCACCTACGACACCAAGGCGGTGAAGGTTCACGTCTCGGTGAAGGCGGAGGGCGACAAGGCGAAGGCGACCGTCACCTATGACGGCAAGAACGATGCCCCGACCTTCACTAACAAGTACCAGCCCGCCGAGACCTCGGTGGCGCTCACGGCGAAGAAGGCCTATGTGAAGCCCGACAGCACGCCGGCTGCGCTCAAGGGCGGCGAGTTCGCCTTCGACCTGTACGAGGGCGACCTGACGGCTGAGCAGCTGAAGGGCAAGCAACCCATCCGGAGCGCCAAGAACGGCGAGGACGGCACCGTCACCTTCCCGGCCATCGACTACACCAAGGCCGGCGAGTACAAGTACACCATCGTGGAGAAGAAGGGCGACCTGTCCCACGTGACCCACGACGCTACGGTGCACCATGCCGTGGTGAAGGTCATGGACAATGCCGGCAAGCTGGACGCCGCTGTTACCTATGATGGTGACAAGGCCGATGCCCCCACCTTCACGAACACCTACACCGCAAAGGGATCCGTGGAGCTGACGGCGACCAAGATCGTTGCGGTCGCGCCGGGCTTCACGCACGACACCAAGCTGAAGGGCGGCGAATACACGTTCGAGCTGAAGGACGCCGACGGCAAGGTGCTCGACACCGCGAAGAACGAGGCCGATGGCACGGTGAAGTTCACGCGCAAGTTCACGCTCTCCGACCTGGGCGGCGCTGCGAGCAAGGACTTCGCCTACACCATCGCGGAGAAGCCGGGCGCGGAGGCCGGCATGGTCTATGACAACCATACCCTCACCTATACGGTGACGGTCACAGACGATGGCGCCGGTACGCTGACGGCCACACCGCAGGTAACGAGTGGAGACAAGACCTTCACGAACACGTACCACCCGAAGGAGACCTCGGTAACGCTCAAGGCGACGAAGCGCTTCACGGGCGGTGAGCTCGCAGGGGGCGACTTCACGTTCCAGCTGCTCGACAAGGACGGCAGCGTGGTCCAGACTGTCCAAAACGAGAAGGACGGCAAGGTCGCCTTTGCAGCCATCGACTACGCTACGCCGGGCGACCACGACTACACCATCAAGGAGGTTGCCGGCAACGACCCGACCGTCGTGTACGACACGAAGGACGTGAAGGTCCACATCAAGGTCTCCGATGAGAAGGGCGAGCTAAAGGCGACCGCCACCTACGACGGCGAGGCCGACGTTCCGACCTTCACCAACTCGAAGCCGACGACGGACGTTACCGTCGAGGCGACGAAGATCCTCACGGGCAAGGACCTGACGGCCGACGCGTTCACCTTCGGCCTGTACGACCAGGCCGGCAACGAGGTCGCCAAGGGCACCAACGACCGGGGCGGCAAGGTCGAGCTGGCCGTCAAGAACCTGAGCCTGGGCGAGTACGACTACACGCTCAAGGAGGAGAAAGCCGGCCAGACCGTCGACGGCGTGGCCTACGACGCCAAGGAAGTCAAGGTCCACGTCAAGGTAGAGCAGAACCAGGGCGACAACAACAAGACGAAGGTGACCGTCACCTATGACGGTGCCGCTACGGCTCCCACCTTCAACAACACCTACGACGCAAAGGGTTCCGTAATCCTGACGGCGACCAAGACCATCAAGGTTGCGGACGGCTTCGACCACACGACGAAGCCCGCGGACGGCGAGTTCACCTTCGACCTGAAGGACGCTGCCGGCAACGTGCTCGACACCGCGAAGAACGATGCAAACGGCAAGGTCAGCTTCACGCGCGAGTTCCAGCTCTCCGACTTGGACGGCGCCGCGAGCAAGGACTTCACCTACACCATCGTGGAACAGTCGGGCACGGAGCCGGGCATGGTCTACGATACCCATGCGCTCACCTACAAAGTAACGGTTAAGGACGACGGGACGGGCACGCTGAACGCGAAGGCGATCGTTACGAGCACATCAGGCCCGGAGACCTTCACCAACAACTACCAGCCGGCCGCGACCGGTCTGGCTCTCGGTGCGCAGAAGAGGTACGTGAAGAAGGACGACAACACTCCGATCGTACTCAAGGGCGGCGAGTTCACCTTCGATGTGTACGAGGGCAACCTGACGGCTGAGCAGCTGAAGGGCAAGCAGCCCATCCAGACCGCTGAGAACGGCGAGGACGGAAGCGTCAGCTTCGACGCCTTCTCCTACGCGAAGCCGGGTACTCACGAGTACACCATCGTGGAGCGGAAGGGCGACCTGGCCTACGTGACCTACGACGATACGGTGCACCACGCCGTGGTGAAGGTCGTGGACAACGCCGGCGCGCTGCGGGCGAGCGTTGCCTACGACGGCAAGGACGCCACGAAGCCCACCTTCACCAACGCCTACAAGGCACAGGCGACGGTCTCCGGCGCGATCGCCCTCACCAAGAGCGTTGACGTGCACGGCGGCAGCTACCAGATGAAGGCGGGAGACTTCGCGTTCGAGCTGGTGGGGCCCGACGGCAAGGTGCTTCAGACCCAGAAGAACGACGCCGACGGCAAGGTTGCCTTCGACGAGCTGACCTTCGACCATGCGGGCACCTTTATCTACACGGTCCGCGAGGTGCAGCCGACGGACGACGCGCCGGGCGTGCCGGGCGTGACCTACACCGGCAAGACGTACACCCTGACCTACGTGGTGAAGGACAACAACGACGGCAAGCTGGCGGTAGAGAGCTCCACGGCGAAGCCGAGCGAGGGCACCGAGAACGGCGTCACCCCCAACACCATGACGTTTGCGAACAGCTACCAGCCGGGCGCGACCTCCTACCAGATCTCCGGCACCAAGGTGCTTGAGAATACCGATTCGGCCACCATGCGGACGCCCGCCGATGGCGAGTTCACGTTCGCGCTGATTGACGTGGCCACCGGGCAGGAGATCGACCGGACCACGAACGTGGGTAACGCGTTTACCTTCAAGGCCATCTCGTACACCGCGACTGGTTCGCATGCGTACCAGGTGAAGGAGGTTGCGGGCCAAGATGGCACCATCACTTACAGCGATGCGGTGTTGGATGTGACGGTGAGTGCGACCGACGACGGCAGCGGCCAGCTGACCGCGACGGCGAACAAGACGGCCGCGGATCTGACCTTCACCAACACCTACACGCCGACGGCAACGACGGCGACGATTACCGGAACGAAGGCCCTGACCGGCCGCGACCTGGCCGAGGGTGAGTTCTCCTTCGACCTGAAGGACGCCGACGGTAACGTGGTGCAGACGGTGCAGAACGGCGCCGACGGCACGTTCGGCTTCGCGCCGCTGCAGCTGGACAAGGTGGGGACGTACGTCTACACCGTGTCCGAGCGGGCAGGGGCGACGGCGAACGGCGTCACCTACGACACGACGGTCTTTACCGCGACGGTGACGGTGACGGAGAATGCGGAGACGCACGCGCTGGAGACGCAGGTTGCCTACAGCAAGGGCGGCAAGGCTGCGGATGCGGTGGCATTCAGCAACAGCTACGCGCCGGCCGCGACTGAGGTGAAGCTGGGGGCCTCCAAGGTGCTGAGCGGCAAGGACCTAAAGGAAGGGCAGTTCTCCTTCCAGCTGAAGGATGCCGATGGCAAAGTGCTGCAGACCGCCAAGAACGCGGCAGGCGGCACGGTGGGCTTCGAGGCGATCTCGTACGACAAGCCCGGGACATACACCTACAGCATCTCCGAGGTGGACGACGGTCAGAAGAACGTGACGTACGACGCGGCCGAGCACCAGGTAACGGTGATGGTGACGGACGACGGCGCGGGCCATCTGGTGGCGACGGTAACCTATGACGGCGCCGTGACGCCGGTGTTCAAGAACACGTACACGCCGCCGACCACCCCGCCGACGGAGCCGCCCACCAACCCGCCGAGCAAGTCACCGGTGCCGAAGGAGGAGAAGCCGGGTCTGCCGTATACGGGCGATACCAGCTTGTC
Source organism: uncultured Collinsella sp. (assembly GCA_958441355.1). GTDB lineage: Bacteria > Actinomycetota > Coriobacteriia > Coriobacteriales > Coriobacteriaceae > Collinsella. The sequence continues at coordinate 21,868 of CAUCCR010000012.1, forward strand.
GCCGATGGCCCTGGGTGGCATCGCGGGCGGCGCGGTGGTGCTGATCGCCGCAGGCGTTATCCTGCGGCGCCGGAACCGGTAGCTACGGCGGCCGAGAAGGGCTTTGATTGAGGGCGGGTGGTCGCAGGGCGCGGCCGCTCGCCCTTTTTGGTGAAAGGCTATGTTAACCCGCCGTTTGCACGTCCGGCTCCAGATGGAACTCGTACTCCGGCTCCATCATCTTCTTCCGGATCTTTTCGTAGCGCCCGTCGTCGAGCTGCTCGCGCATGAGCGACGTCCTGTCCCCGACGCGTGCGGCCTCGCGCAGCCATCTGAACCACATCAGGCAGCTGTGGAGCCTGCGGGTCGATACGCCCTTGAACCTCTCGAGGAAGTGGCCGAGCGAACCCTGCGCTTCAGCATCCTCTGGACCGTGTCCCGCTCGTACCCGGTGAGCCTGCCGTGGGTCCTCGGGACCGCCCTCGCGGCGCCCTTCCCGCCCTTTCCGGACATGGCGTCCTCCGATCTCCCGGGGCCGGCCGATCCGGCCCTCAGGGTATCGGATTCCCAAATTTATCCGTATATGTGCGGATGAATGCGGGAGGCGTTCGGATGAAGTTGTATTCAAGGAAAGAGACTGACCCTTTGTCGCATTCCGTGCGGGTTATATGCAGGTATGCCTGCGCACGCTATCATGTATGGGTTAGACCGCAACTATGTACCTCATACGCGAAGGGATGCGCATGTATCTGAAGATCGACATGTTCTAGCTGGGCTTACCCCCGCAGTGGCGCCGCGCGCCCCATCAACTCTGCCGATTTTCGCCTTCACGCACATAAAGGAGTCCCGCCATGCGCGACAAGCTCGAAAAGATCATTAAGGCCTACGAGGAGCTCGAGAAGAAGCTTTCCGACCCGGCCGTCGCCTCCGACATCAAGGAGTTCACGCGTCTCAACAAGGAGTACGCACACCAGTCCGACCTCATCGCTGCCTCGCGCGAGTACATCGGCGCGCTCGATGACATCGAGGCCGCCAAGGAGATGCTCCGCGACACCAGCGATGCGGACGAGAAGGAGATGCTCCAGATGGACATCTCCGAGAACGAGGAAAAGCTTCCCCAGCTCGAGGAAGACATCAAGTACATGCTCATCCCGAGTGACCCCAACGACGACAAGAACACCATCGTCGAGATTCGCTCCGCCGCCGGTGGCGACGAGGCAGCCATCTTCGCCGGCGACTTGTACAAGATGTACCAGCGCTTCTGCGAATCGCGCGGCTGGAAGACCACCGTGCTCGATTCCAGCCCCAGCGAGGCCGGCGGCTTTAAGTCCATCGAGTTCAAGGTCGAGGGCGACCGCGTCTACTCCGTCATGAAGTTCGAGTCCGGCGTGCATCGCGTCCAGCGCGTTCCCAAGACCGAGTCCCAGGGCCGCATTCAGACCTCCACGGCTACCGTCGCCGTACTTCCCGAGGCCGAGGAGATCGACGTTCAGATCAACCAGTCCGACCTGCGCATCGACACCTACTGCGCCTCCGGCCCTGGCGGTCAGTGCGTTAACACTACCTACTCCGCCGTGCGCATCACCCACTTGCCCACCAACACCGTGGTGCAGTCGCAGGAGCAGCGCTCCCAGATTCAGAACCGCGAGGTCTGCATGCAGATGCTGCGCGCCCGCCTGTACGAGATGGAGCTCGAGAAGCAGCAGGCAGAGCTTGGTGCCGAGCGCCAGAGCCAGATCGGCCACGGCAACCGTTCCGAGAAGATCCGTACCTACAACCAGCCCCAGGACCGCGTGACCGATCACCGTATCGGCTTCAACTCCACCTACAACGGCGTCCTTCTGGGCGATCAGCTCGGCACCGTCATCGAGGCGCTCGCCGCCGCCGAGCGAGCCGAGAAGCTGGCACAGGCGGTTTAAGTTACGGCGTTTTACCAAACGCCGTAACTGCTCGACGCTGCAAACGCCCCTAAGCGGCAATCTGACGTTCAATCGTCGGTCGCG
>CAUCCR010000013.1:0-21864 GCA_958441355.1 uncultured Collinsella sp.
GCTTCCTCGGGCGTACGCAAGTCGGGCTCAGTCACGAGCTCAATCAAAGGCGTGCCGCAACGGTTGTAGTCGACGAGCGACTCGGCAGCGGCGGTAATGCGGCCCTCGGCGCCGCCCACGTGCACCATCTTGGCGGCATCCTCCTCCATGTGGATGCGCAGGATGCGAATGGGCACCGTGTAGGAACCATCCTCGCGGCGCTCAGGCATCTGCAGGTTGGACGCGTCGTAGCTGGCCAGATGGCCGGCACGCTGATTGCCTTCTCGCATGGTCGACGTCATGGACGTGGACAGGCCCTCGGCGTTGGCCGAAGCGCTCGCCAGGCTCTGGGCCTCGGCCTCGCCAAACGCGCAGTCGGGACGCTCGGCGGCACCGCGACCGGTCACGTCCAGATCCAGGTGGCCGTACATGGCAAAGGCGACCGGACCCTGCGTGGTCTGGAAGTTCTTGGCCATATCGGGATAGAAGTAGTGCTTGCGGTAGAACATCGAGTGGCGCTGAATCTCGCAGTTGGTGGCGAGACCGGCCTTGACGATGCTCTCGATGGCGCGCTTGTTGGGCACCGGCAGGGCACCGGGCAGGCCCAGGCATACCGGGCACACGTTGGCGTTGGGCTCGTCATCGTGGCTGAGCTTGCAGTTGCAGAACATCTTGGTATCGAGTGCGGTGAGCTCGGTATGGATCTCCAGGCCGATCACGGCCTCCCAATCCTGCAGGACCTCGGAAAGCTCCTTCATTACAGCTCGCCTCCCTTCCCGGCAAAATCGGGCGCGACGGAAAGCGCGGGCGCACCCGTGGCGGCATCGGCAAAGCCGCGCTCCAGGGCGCGGGCAAACGTGAGCAGCTGACGGTCCTTAAAGGCCGGACCCACCAGCTGAGCAGATACGGGCAGTTTGCTGTCCTCGCCCAGGCCCAGCGGCACCGAGATACCACCGTTGCCGCAGATGTTGAGCGAAATGGTGTACAGGTCGGAGAGATACATCTGCGTGGGGTCGCTGATCTCGCCAAACTTAAAGGCCGTGCGTGGCGAGGCGGGCATGAGGATGGTGTCCACCTTGGCATACGCGGCGTCATAGTCCTGCGTGATAAGCGTGCGGGCCTTTTGCGCAGCGTAGTAGTACTTGTCGTACACGCCCGAACTCAGCAGGTAGGCGCCGAGCATCTGACGGCGCTTGGCCTCGGCACCAAAGCCGTGGGCGCGCGACAGCGAGCTCTGGTCGGACAGGTTGGCGCAGCCCTCCTCCTGATAGCCGTAGCGAATGCCGTCGAAGCGGGCCAGGTTGGAGAACGCCTCGGCCGGGCCGATGACGTAGTAGGCGGCGATGGCGGCGTCCAGGTGCGGCAGGTCGACCTCGACCAGCTCGGCGCCCTGGTTCTGCAGCTCCTGGGCGGCGCGCTGAACAGCGGCCTTGACCTCGGGCGTCAGGCCCTCGGCCTCCATAAACGCAGGGATGATGCCCACGCGCTTGCCCTCGATGCTGTCGTTGAGGTGCTCGGTAAAGTCGACGGCGCAATCCTGGCTGGTGCAGTCGTATGGATCGTGGCCCGCGCCGGTAAGCGCGTTCATGGCCAGCGCGACATCCTCGACCGTGCGGCCAAAGGGGCCCACTTGGTCGAGCGACGAGCCAAAGGCAACCACGCCGTAACGGCTCACGGCGCCATACGTGGGCTTAAAGCCCACCACGCCGCACAGCGACGCCGGCTGGCGAATGGAGCCGCCGGTATCCGAGCCCAGCGAGAGCGCAACCTCGCCCGCGGCGACGGCGGCAGCGGAGCCGCCCGAAGAGCCGCCGGGCACGCGCTCGGTATCCCAGGGGTTGTTGGTGCGGTGGAACGCCGAGCTCTCGGTGGAGCTGCCAAAGGCAAACTCGTCCATGTTGGCCTTGCCCATGGGCAGGCAGCCGGCGTCGAGCATACGCTGAACGCAGGTGGCGGTGTAGACACTCTGGTAGTCCTCGAGCATGCGGGAAGCGCAGGTGGTGCGCGTGCCCACAAGGTTCATGTTGTCTTTGATGGCCAGCGGCACGCCCGCGAGCGGGGGCAGCGGCTTGCCTGCAGCGCGGTCGGCATCCACGCGCGCGGCGGCCTCGAGCGCGAGCTCGGGCGCCACCTGCAGGAATGCCTGGACCCCGCCCTCGCGCGCCTCGATGGCGGCAAGGGAGGCCTGGGCCACCTCGGTAGCGGTAAAGTCACCGGCGGCAACGCCTGCGGCGATCTGGGCAGCGGTAAGGGAATCGAAGCTTAGCGCCATTACTCGCTCTCCCCCTCTCCCAAAATGGACGGCACGCGGAAGTAGCGGTCGCGCGCGCTGCCGGCGTTTTCGAGCGCGACGTCGAGCGGCAGGTCGCGCTCGGGCTCGCGCAGGTCGTCGCCCATCACGTTGGACAGGCTTCCGATGGGATGGAACGTGGGCTCCACGTCGGGCAAGTCATATTGCAAGACGGGCTCGAGCATCTGGACGGCGTCGTTCAGGTAGGACGTCATCTGGGCGAGCTCGTCATCGGTCAGTGCGATCTTTGCGTACTCGGCGATGCCGCGCACATCTTTCTCGCTGAGTGCCATAGGCGCTCCCTTCCGCATAACAGTTAAACCGCTCTAGTATACAAGGCAACGCCGGCTTGGAGCAGGCGCTTTACCCAAATGCAGCGAAAACGTAACGTGGGCGGCGGGCTGGCAGGCGGCGGGCTGGCGGTTCTGCAGCGAAACCGCACCGTCCATAGTGAAAACCGTCTCGCCCGTAACGAAAAGCATCCCGCCTGCAACGAAAAGCATCCCGCCTGCAACGAAGACCATCACAACATTCGACACTTTTCGTCAAAATCGAGATCTTCATCGAATGTTGTGATGCTTTGGAAGCCCCGACCACCACAAAGGCGCCTGTCCCCTTTGTGGTGGTTCTGAACGATGTCTTATGCCGAGGCCTTGGCCTTGCGGCGCTTGCGGACCGCGTGGATCACGATGTCCAGCAGCAACAGCACAATGGCCACGACCACGATGAGAACGGCGAACTCGCGCTTGCCCCAGTGGCGGCCGGCCAGCGACTTTTGCTTGTCGACGTCCTTCTTGTTGTACTTGGTGCGCACGCAATGCACCAGCAGGCGATGGTCGTTCACCCCGTAGGGCGTGCAGGTGACGAGCGTCACCTTGTCGGCGCCGGGCTCGATGGTCAGCGACTCCATCTCCTCGGGCAGCACCACCTCGGAGTCCACCATCTTGTAGGCAAGCGTCTTGTTCATGGTGTGCAGCAGCACCAGGTCGCCGGGCTCCAGCGAATGGATGTCGTCGAACATGCTCAGGTTGCGCATGCCCGAGTGCGCGGTGAGCACGCAATGCGTCGAGGTGCCGCCCACCGGCAGGCTCGTGCCCTCCAGGTGGCCGACGCCCGCCATGAGGACTTCTTCGCTCGTGCCGTGGTAGATGGGCATGCTCACGTCGATGGAGGGGATCTCGACCCAGCTCATCATGGGGTCGCGGTCAAAGATGAGCTGCTGGGCGTAGGGCTCGATCTGGTCGGCGGGGAGCTCGGTGGCCTCGCCCGCCAGCTGCTCGTTAAAGGAGCGCGCCTGGAGCAGGATGCGCTCGCGCTCCTCGGCAGACAGCGCGTCCACGGTGCTGGACACCGTGCTGATCTGGTTGAACACGCCCGAGGCCTCGAGCCGGTCCAAGATCCACGGCCAGGTCATAAGGCCCACGCCAATAAGGATGATGACGATGGTGATGAGCCGGTCGGCCCAGCGCGGCAGCCGCTTGCGGCGGCGCTTGGGCTTTGGTTGAGGTTTGGGCTGAGGGCTTGAGCCACCGTTAGCCGCGGCGTTATTGCTCTTCATATGTTTGGCGCCCTGCACCATCGCCAGTCACTCCTCTATAGCTCAGGTTGTCTAAACAAATAATAGCCGATTAGCGAGCTTCCGCGCCGGACAACGCAGCCTAGCAGCATTGCGCAGCGCGAGTATGGGCCCGCATTTGAGTTTTCAAAATGTCCCGAATCGGCTGAGCGATTCGGGATACAATGTCAATAGAAAACGACGCACCCCGCGTAAGTGTACGAGAGCGCGGGCGGCCTAGTTTTCAGCTTTTGTTAAATGCCCGGGATCCGACCCCCGGGCATTCTTATTTGCGCTTTCGGCGCAAATGCCGTCCACCGTCCGCACCGCGCGTGCGCCTACGGACCTTAAACCGAACCTCATACGAGTCAAGAAACGCGATGACGAACGTGCCCACCGCCGCGAGGGCGGCGAGCGCGTTAAGGAATTTCAGCATTTGGGGACCTCCGATCGAGTCGTCGGCCGCCCGCGCACGGGATGCGTCGCAAGGGTATTTTACTGCGAGCACTCGCACTTACAGCTGGTAAACGCAATATTTGCAAACATCTGTTCGATATTCATACGCTTGATCCATCGGACGATGGAGGCTGGCTGCGTTATTCCAAAAAACGGGGCAGACTCCAGCGTGGAGTCTGCCCCGAAAAGAGAATGGCAAAGCAAGAACGTCGATGGACGAGAAAAGTGTCCGCAAGTCTCATGACCATCACATCCCACCTGCCAAAGAGATGGGTGAGTGAGCGTTACTCCTGCTCGGACTCCTCAGCCTGCTTACGGCTGCGGATAAGGTGCGCCACGCCAATGCACAGCACCGCGCCACCAGCGATCCAGGTGAAGGTCACGCCGTTAAGACCGGTGAGGGGGAGGCCGACATGCTTGGTATCGCCAACGGTGATGTTGAAGGTACCGTCGTCGTTTATAGTTGTGTCAGTCTTGGCTTCGAGCTTGTTGTCGCCCTTCTTATCATTCGGCGTACCGATGATAACCTGATCACTTGGGCCGTTTAGCTCATACTTATTCGCTTTCGAGCTTTCACCCGTTGTCCCGCTTTCATTAATCGTGAAATGGAATACGACCTTATCGTAGTTTTCGGGAGCGTCAGTCTCCTCTACCTCATAGGTTCCCGCACCGAGGCCCTTGACGGTAAAGGCGCCATCGTCGCCAGTCGTGAACTTATACGCATCATCTCCAAGAGCTCCAGTGGGCTGAACGTATTTCCCCACCAGGTTTGAATCCGCCGCATTCGTCACCTTGATGGTAAATTTCGCATTCGGGAGTGCCTTCTCAGTGCCAAGGTCAACCTTATTCAGTTTAAGGCCATAGGTGTAGGTCTTGACCTCATCGGGCACCGTCGTGCCGATGTCGGTGGTCATAGGGTTGTTTGAATACTCAAGTTTGACAGTGTTGGTGTTACCCGCATTGTCTCCAACGGTAGCCTCGCTGTTAATCTTTGCCTTATAGGAGACGACGATGTAGGAGTCCTTAGTGACGCCATCGACCTTTTTCAGGTCACCGCAGGTCCAAGTCGTTGTTTTGTTGCCATCGGCATCAGGCTCGGCGGACGTCTTCATCACAAAATTATCAGTAATTTTCTTACCCTTCGTGCGGGGGAGATCGTCCTTCGCATCTTTCTTGTTCGCATACAGGTATACCTCAGCACCGTCCTGCAGCGTCAGACCCTTGGAGATCTGGTCGGAGAACCGATAGAAATACGTGTCGTACTTGTCGTAGTTCTCGGCAATGGTGCCATAAAGATTGTACGTCACGTCCTGGCCGATCTGAGAGTCAGCAGCGTCGTGCTCCAAACCATCGGCGTCGCTCACGATCTTCTTCTCGACGGTGGGGATACCAGTTTTCTCGTTGACCTCAACGGGCGTGTCTCCCACGACAGTGAAAATGGGGGACGTACCCGCCTCGCCATCACCAATAGTGTCAGCCTTGGTCACAAAGAGCCAGTAGCCGTGCGCGAGACCAGAGGCAGCACCATTATTCGTTGTCTTTTTGTCAGCAAGGCCATCTACGGCAGCAGCAATCTTATATGCAGTGGAATTAAATGCCACGCTGCTGCCCTCATCGCCCACTTTTTTCGTGATCCAGTCCGCGGCGTCCTGGGCGGTCGTCCCCGCATAGGATGCCTCCTCTTTCCTGATGACGCCCTCGACAGCACTCTGCACGTCAGTGTTTGCCCACATAACGTTGCTGACGCTTCTATCGTCGGCGACATCAGCATCGAAAATCTGATAGCCCTCGAACTCGGTAGCGTTACCATCAACGTTCTTGATGGTAACCGAGCCGTTCGCAGCCACCGCATCCGTGGCAAACGCCATGGTCACCGGGGCCATGACGCCACCAAAGCTCAGCGCCGCCGTGAGGCCTGCCGTTACTGCCAGGCGTGCGATGTTCTTGTTCATGCTCATCTTCTTTTCCTCCGTTTTCCGGTTGGTTCTCATCCAATCGGTCATCATCTGTCTGTTTCTAAGCATCTACTTTGCTACGTCTCGCCCCGCTCTCTGTGGGGCTGCCAGCTACTCTTTATGGCTGCCACCTCCCCGCTTGACCAGGAGCGCGACCACGATGAGCGCGGCTCCGGCGACCGCTGCGGCGGCCGCGGCGTACATTGCCATATCGCCAGTCGAGGGCATAAAGCCTCCGGTGGTAATGCTAGGGGGTGTGCCGGTGGGCGTGTTGATGAGCGACGCCTCCAGGCTGCCCGTCGACCCGTCCGCGCTGTCGGCGCGCAGGGGCGACTCGGCCGTGATGGTGAGCTTGGGCTTGGCGGCGGCCACCTGCTTAACGTCCAGGCCCTCGGCCTTGACCGTCACGGAGCGCGTGCCCTCAAAGGCGGTGTAGCCCTTGGGCGCCTTGAGCTCGCGGACCTCCAGCTTGCCCGAGTCCACGCCCGAGACGGTCACGCGACCGTCCTCGCCCGTGGTGACGGTGGCCTTGCCCTCTGCATCCCACGTGCCGTCAGCCGCTAGCGTGCGGCCGCGGTCGTCGGCGATGCTCAGGACCGCCCCGGGCAGTGGCTTGTCGCCGTCTCTGCCGCGCTTGGTGAGCGCGAGATCCCAGGTGTAGGCGCACGCATCGTCGCTCGGCGTGTGGGTGAAGCCGGCGTCGCCGGACTGGTCGGCAAAGGGAGAGCGCGGGTAGCGCAGGTAGACCTCGTTGGGGTTGCCCCTCGCGATGCCGTGGTTGCATGCGCTGTTGAGCGGCGCATTGTACACGGCGACCACGCGGGCACCCACGGTGAAGGCGTCGGCCCCGCCGAGCGCGGCGATCAAGTCGGCGGTGCGCACGGTGAAGGTCTTGCCGTCGGCCGCTACCTTGGTGGCGCACTGGGCCGTGATATCGGTCCAGCCCTTCGCGGGCTCGGTACCGGTGCGCCCGTCCTTGCCGGTCGAAACGGCGTCAAAGCCGCCGTCCGCACCCGCTGCCACGTACACGCGCACGCTCGCGGCGACCTTGGAGGAGTCGAGCCCCGCGCTCATGGTGTCGACGAACTGCACCGCATAGGTGTCGTAGGCCGTGAGCCCCGCCGGGACCGTGGCAGAGAGGCGCCAGTACAGGTCGTCGGCGACCGTGGCGTCGGCGGCCTTCTGCCAGGCGGCGGTGCTGTCCTCCAGCACATGCTTGGCAACCTTGGGGGTCGCCGCCTTGGGCTTGACGGTGACGGCGCCGCCGCCGACCAGGGCCATGACCGGCGCGGTGCCGGCCTCGTCCTGGGAGATGGCGTCGTCGTCGGCGACGATGAGCCAGTAGCCGCAGTGCAGGTCGGCCGCCGTGCCCGCGTTAAGGGCCACGGACACGGCGTCAGAGCTCTGGAGGGAACGAGCGAGCTGTGCGCTCAGCGCGCTCGTAAGGTGGGAATCGGCGTTGAGCCACTCGGCAGCTTCCTGCGCGGTGGTCTGGGAATTGGGCATGCCGGCGCTGTGCAGCACAGGCAGCGCGGCATCACGCACGGCGTCGCTTGCCCAGGCGAGATCGGTGGCGATCTTGGCGTCGCTGTCGCCGTCGACGACGTTGGCGCTAAAGATCTGGTAGGCGTCGTAGCTGCGCGCCACGGTGCCGCTCACCGTGATGGAACCGGTCGAGGTCGGCACGGCCTGCGCGGATGCGGGGAACACAACCGCGCAGGTGCCGATCAGGAGGGCAAGCAGTGCAAACAAAATCGGGAAGGAGCAAACTTTCTTATTCACGACGCTTACCTCCCTTCGCATTCGCCTTGCGACGAATGTGCATCCAGGCCGCAGCAGCGCAAAGCACCGCCGCGCCGGCAAGGTACGTCAGAGTGACGCCCGACATACCAGAAAGGGGCAAAGAGGTGGAGTAGGTGTTGGTGAAGGTGGGGGTGGAGATGGGGGTGGAGTTGGGGGTGGAGGTGTCGATGAACGTCCGTTCTTCGGCTTTGGGGTCTGCTGTCCAATCGCCCTTGGAGTCAACGATTCCCTTCTTGTAGGTCACCTTACAGTTGATCTCTCCTTTTTCGGTGTCATACGTTGGCACAACCGTGAACTTGTAGACCGAGTGGTCGTACGTGTAGTGCGAGAACTGCGAACCGTCGGTTTCCTCGCGCACATAGTACGTAAAGGTCTTGAAAGGGCCACCCGTGGAACCATCCGGGTCGTCGGGATTATTCCTGATATCAGAGAGCGAGTACTTGAGCTCAACCTTTTTATTTTTATCAGTGGTGTCCTTGAACAAAAGCGTCTGCTTCGTATCTTTACCAGAGGTGGTCACGGCAGTACCGATGATGTCTTGAAATTTGCTGTCTTTCGCAAGTTGAAGCGTAAACTCCTTCATCTCGCCGCCCTCAACGACCTTAGTCGCGTTAGGAGTCCAGGAACGACTGGGGCACTTGTTGGTGAAGGTTGCACCACTGGTAAGCGCAAAGTTGACAGCGTTTTCGCCTTCAGTCGCTGCGATGGTCGCTGATTCTGTTTCTGACGTTCTTGCGCCAGCGCCGTCATTTTTTACCTTTGTTACTGAAACGCTCCTGACTTTGTAATACGTATATTTAATGTCAAGCACGTCGTGCGATTTCTCCTCATCCTTCACAATCTCAGGATCAATTTTGTAGATGGTTTTGTCGTAAGCCACGTCCTTGTCCGTGCCCGGAACCTCTACCAAGTAGTAAACAAGATCGTCATCGGCATAAACTTCACCCAGATCAAAGGTGAATTTTCCATTCTCATCGTTTTCCACCGTATCGACCACCGAGCAGTCATTGAGCTGCAATTTTCCATCATTAAAGCTAGGGGCCTTACCACCCTTGCCCGGCTTCAAGAGCTGGAACTTGAATTCTCCCGCATAAAGCGCGCGGCCCGTCAGTTTCTTAATGCCGTTGAGCTTCATCTTGGGATACACACTCACCCGCGTGGTGGAGCCGGCGACAACGTTTCCGTTGGTCATGATTCCGCCACCGTGGACGTTGGATTCGTTGCCCGTGATATATAACGAAGCCAGCCCTTTAGCGACATTTTGATCATCAACGGACGAGTCGGACCTTAGGCCAATCATGTACCTGGCCTGGGCTCCGTCATACTTACCGATGGTCGCAGTGTGACCGTCAATCGTGCCCGACCAGCTAGCAGCTCCGCCACCAAGCATCTGACCCGTTACGGCAGCGATATATTCACTGTTAGTACTATCGCGAATAAGAAAAAGATCCTTGTGACCGGCATTTTTAAAATCTTCAGTTATTTCGCCGCCTTTGTTGTTAGGGAGCCAATCCTTGTCATCGGTCTTTTCGTGTGTGCCGCCCGATCGGTTATAACCACCGTCAGAATTACCGTCAGAATTACCGAAAACCGCGATGCCATTGGTATCGGTAATGGCAGTCTTACCAGTCGGGCAAGCGGCAAACCCGCCGCCAAAGCCATTGGCATGATTGTTGGTAATCAGCGCGTTATATATATTGAGGCTCGCCGATTTAATGCCTTGTTCACTGCTACCCTGAACGAACACGCCGCCGCCACCCCAGTCGTTGGTGGTATTGGTCGTATTGTTAGTGATGTAGGCTTTCTTGTCGCTCACGTTGAAATCGCCAACTGTAGGCGCAGAGATACGGATACCGCCGCCCTCCGAGTTTTGCGCCACGTTGCTAGCTATGGTTCCACCAGAAAACGTAAACCCGGAAAGAGCACTATTCCAAGCGCCAGCATAAACGCCGCCGCCAGCCTCGGCAGAGTAGTTGCCCGTGATGTAACCGCCTGCAATTGCGAGACTGCCGCCATTGAAAGCAGCAATGCCGCCACCACCGTGGCAACCGTTACCCTTGTGACTATCATCGTAGTGCTGATATTTGTTGTTAGTAATGTGACCATCCGTAATGGCCACATTAGAGTTCTCAGCACAAATTCCCGCGCCAAAACCGCTTTGAGAATTATTTGTACCGTTACCGGAGATAATACCGCCAACCATGTGTACCGTAGAATTCCGGGCATAAACGCCGCCGCCACTGGGAGCATAGTTACCAGCAATTACGCCGCCAGAGATCTCCAGGGTTGAGCCCTCATCCAGGGTTGAGCCCTCAACATGAATTCCAGCACCAGCACCATCGCTGCCCATAGAAGCACCACAAACGTATCCGCCACTCATGCTGACGGTAGAGCCGTTATCGGCATAAATCAGGTGGCGAACATTTGCGTCCTGATTCGTGGTCAGCACGCCGCTTTGAAGGTTAAACGTACCGCCACAGACGTTGATGAGCCTCATCGTAGAGTGAGCAGTGGTGCCCACGATGGCGCCATTGATGGCAACCTCGTGCTTGAAAAGGGTCTCGGTAGTAGCAGTGGCACTCGAAGTCGAATCAGTCACGTAGTAAGTGAGCTTACTGGGCGTTGTGCCGTCGTAATCGAGCTTAGCAAGGTTGCCGTTTTTGTCGCCATCCTGCTCGAACTTGTTATCAGCCGCCTGCTGCAGATCCTCAATCGTGAGCGTCGCACCCTCGGGCACATTGAACATGGACATGTTGGGCGACTTGCCAGGCTCCACGCCCGAGTGTTTGATCTTATGGCCGTTGAGGTCGATGGTGGTTTCACCCTGGCCAAGCGTAATGTCGCTTGCATACTCAATATCGAGATTCAAGCGATATTTGCCGGCCTTTTTATCATTTTGAAGGTAGTGAGATAGGTCGTCTGCAGAATTAATCAGCGTATATTCGGTCGCATCCTCCGCAACAGGTGGAATTGCGCCCTCATTGCTAGCGTCATCCGCGGTCTGCTCGGCATCCTCGTCCTGCGAGTCTTCCTCGGACAGCCCCTCAGACTGGACATCATCTCCAGTCTCGCCACCCTCAGCGTCGTCACTATTCTGGTTGTCGGTATCCCCATTGTTGGTGTTTTCTACATCAGTAGACTCACTTGAGGAACCCCCCCATCACAGTTTCTTCGGTAGAAACCGTCTGGGCATCGTTGGCAATGGCCTGCGAGATTGGGGGCATGACGAGCGACAGCACCAGGCTCAAAACGGAGGCTCCGCACAAAACGCCTGCCAGTACACGGCGCGTCGCTTTTTTACTCTGCTTAGATTTGTCTGAATTCGCTTTCATCGATGTCTCCTCCCCAAGAGACCGCGATCTTGCTCTTTCCCTATCAAACGTATCTGCGCAATCTGTAATTGCGCGCGCTTAGTAATGCTATTTTAATGATTGTTTAAATATCTGAGCAACAAATATCGACAGTTTTGTAGCGAGTTCTCAATTCTCTTGATAATTGTTCAGATTTGCCTTCGTTTATTCGCTATCTATTTCTTGTTTGTACTGGTAATTAAGTTAGTTATCAGTTTTTTAATAGAATTTTATTTATTTGCACAACATTTTGCTCAAGAGCAGACATCCTGTGAACGGTCGAAAATCGACCGTGAGCGGTAGGTCATTAACCGGGAGGAATACCTTACCAATCTGATGAGAATATCTTTAACCCCTCGGTGGTTGGAAGGGTAATGTTCAGACAACCATATTTGAATTTACGCGCAGATTTTAGGCATCAATTCGCCCAAATCGCCTGAGGCCACCGCAAAGGCGCCTGTCCCCTTTGTGATGGTTCTCCCCCGGCGCTACAGCAGATGCTCCTCGACAAAGACCGCGATGCCGTCTTTGTCGTTACTCACGGTTACAAAGTCGGCGGCGGCACGGGTGGCGTCGCTGCCATTTGCCATGGCCACGCCCACGCCGGCGTCAGCCACCATGCAGGTGTCGTTATCGGCATCGCCAAACACGCAGATGTTCTGGAGCTCCATGCCGTTGAGCTCCGCCACGCGCACAAGGCCGCGCGTCTTGGACACGCGCGGATCCATGAATTCGTAGAGTCGCTGCGTGGTCTGAAGAGCCGCCGCCTTAACGGTGTCGTCGGCGAGCGACGACGCCCGCTCGATGACCTGCGGCATCACCTCGGGCGCCATGGTAAACATCACCTTGGTCTGCGGCTCGCGCAAAAACTCGGCAAAGTCGACCACCTTGTAGGGCACGCCGTCGACACGCGACAAGTGTTCGACGCATGCATTGCTCTCAGGCACATAGAGCACGCCGTCCCGAGGGCAAACGGGCGTTGCCGGCAGGTCTGCCATGTGCTCGCAGATGTGCGCAATGGTCTCGCCCGGTAGCGGGTAGCTCAGCTCGTTGATGCCATGCGCACGATCGATGACTTCGGCGCCGCCGCAGCCCACCAGCACGTCTACCAGGCCTTCGATACCCCAGAGCCCAAACATGGCCTCGGTCGCCTGGGCGTCGCGCCCGGTGCACAGGCCAAAGAGCACGCCGCGCTCGCGCAGGGCGCGAATCGCCGCCACGGTGCGCGGAGACACCGTGTGCTGGCTCGTGAGCAGCGTACCGTCGATATCGCAGAGTACGGCTTTAATGTGGCTGAAGGTGGCGTCCATGGGGGCCTTTCTGGGTTGTGCGGCGGTGTGGGGTGTATTCGTGAACGGCGTACATGGTATACCAAGGCGCAGGCGCGGCCTGTCAAAGCAAAAACCACCACAAAGGTGCCTGGCCCCTTTGTGGTGGCCGGACCCGTAGGGTGGCCTGGCCGGAGTGCAAACCATCACAACATTCGACGTTATTCGGCAAAATCGCGATTTTCATCGAATGCTGTGATGGTTTTACTGCCTTGCAGAACGATCGAAATGCCGGCGGCCAAACAGCAGCAGCGCCGCGGGAACCGCCGTCACGACCATGCCCGCACCAACGAGCGTCTGCTGCACACCAAACGTCGTCGCCAGCCACGGGGCAATCGCCAGCGGGGCCACGCCAGCGAACATGTTGCCAAAACCCATGACCGAGTTCACGCGACCGAGCTGCTCGAGCGAGGCCGTCGTTTGCACGATGGTGTTGTGGAGCGGGTTGACGACGCCCCAGGCCACGCCCAGGGCAAGCTGGCCGACAAGGGCTACGCCCACGTACGGCGTTCCCACGTAGAGCAGGCTTCCCAGACCAACGGACATGAGCGCTATAAGCAGCGTCTTAAGGTTGACCAGGTGCGACGGCAAGCGGAGCGCGATCACGGCGCCCAGCACCGCGCCCACACCGCTGGCCGACGAGAGCCAGCCCATCCATTCGACACCGACATGCAGAACATCGCGGTAGAAGAACGACTCCAACGGATCGAAAGCTCCATAGCCAAAGTTCGAAAGGAAGATAATGCAGAACAGCAGGGCGAGGACGCTGTTGGTAAAGACCGTCTTGATGCTGGTCGCGAAGGTGACGCGGGAAGACGTGCTGGGGTCGGGGCTTTGGCTGGCGGTACTTGCCGTTGCGCTGCTGTCCGCGGGACTGCTTTCGCGCGCGGCGGCACGACCTGCTTGCGGCCTAAAGCCCCAACCGGCGACGAGCGCCAGTACGGTAAAGATCATCATGAGCACGAACACCGCGCGTGACGATGCAGCCGCCGCGACAAAGCCGCCCAGTGTGGGGCCGACGATAATGCTCACGTTGGAGAACATGGTTATGGCGGAGTTGATGTCTTTGAGCTCGACGGGGTCGTCGGTGAGATACGCCGGATAGGATGTGGCGATGGGCTGGGCAAACCCCATCACAAAGCCCAAGAGCGCCGCGCCAAGCAGGACGATGCCGGTCGCGCTGCCAAAGGCGATAATCGCCGCGCCGGTTGTCAGCGTGCCGACGATGCTCGCCCGGAAATGCCGACACGGACCCCAGGCGTCGAGCGCCGCGCCGCCCGCAAAGGATCCCAAGATCACGAATACGTTCATAAAAAGGACGGCCAGCGATGTCGCCATGACCGAAGCGTCGTCCGCATAGGTGAGCGTTCCGATGACGCCGATAAAGTAGCTGGTCTGAAAACCGGTGTAGATGAGAAAGCGCATCGCCACCAGGCGCTTGGCCTGCACGGACAGCGATGGTTGAGGCTTTGAGAAAAGAGAGACGAGCATGGAGACTCCTTGTTTCATACGAATGCGGACGGCGGGCATTCGCCACCGTCTGTCAAATCAATCTATCCGCATGAAACATTAAGGACGCATCAAGCCCCTTCTCTCCGTTTTTCGCCCGTCATGAACTACTTGGTAGATTGTAAGGCATGTCTCACACATCGACCAAAGCAAAAACCACCACAAAGGTGCCTGGCCCCTTTGTGGTGGAAATGACGTTTGCCCAGATAAAACCTGCCAAATTAACCTGTCTTTTTTGGCTGGTTTTAGGCCAGATAATCTTGAATAAGGTCGCAGATGGCTCGGGCGTCGTTGATGTTGATGGCTCGGGTCGCAAAGCCGGCGTCGAAGGCCTGGCGTGCCAGGGCCTCGTTGCAGGCAAGGGCCAGCGTGTGACCGTCGACCAGGTCGAGCGAGCTCTTGCCGCGCAGACGGTCGACACCGGAGCGCGCGACCACGATGTTGTCGAAGCCCTCGGTCTTGTAGCCCTCGATGATCACCACGTCGACATCGTTGTAGCGCGACAGCAGCTCGCGCGCGGGCATCTCGTCCTCCTCGCGCGTGTCGGCGTACTCCGCCCAGCGCGTGGCGCAGATAAGTCCCACGTGCTTGGATCCAGCCTGGTGATGACGCCAGGTGTCCTTGGCAGGCACATCGATATCAAAGCCATGGTGCCCATGATGCTTGAGCGAACCCACGCGCAGGCCGCGGCGGGTGAGCTCGGCGATGACCTTCTCGACGAGTGTGGTCTTGCCCGAGTTTTGGTAGCCGATAAACGCGATCGCGGGGACGGCCGGTGTCGGAGCTGCGGGTGCGACGGCGACGGGTGCGCTTGCGGGCGCGTTGCCCGCGGCCCCCACGGCCTCAACAGCAGCAACCTGACGCTCGGCACGATCCCACACGCCCGAGCGGCCGCCCTCCTTGTGCAACAGGCGCACGTCGACAATCTCCATGCCGCGATCGACGGCTTTGCACATGTCGTAGATCGTTAGGCACGCGGCACTCGCGCCGGTCAGGGCCTCCATCTCGATACCCGTCTTGCCCGTCACGCCGGCCGTAACCAGTACGTGAAAGCCAACCTGCCCGTCCGCGCGCGCCGGCGCCCAGCCCTCGGGCACGTCATCGACAGGCGTCCCCGCCGGAGCGATGGGCGCAATATCGCACTTGCTCTTGGTAATGAGCAACGGATGGCACATGGGAATGATGTCGCTCGTGCGCTTGATGGCCATGATGCCCGCCACGCGTGCGCAGGCAAGCACGTCGCCCTTTTTGGCGCGGTCCTGCAGCACCATGGCTTGCGTCTCGGGGTGCATGAGGATGGTGCCCTCGGCGATGGCAATGCGATGGGTCTCGGCCTTGTCGGACACGTCGACCATGCGTACCTCGCCCTTGGCGTCCACGTGCGTCAGCTCGTCGCGACGGGCGTCACGGGCGGGCTCGGTGGCAGCGCTGACAGTCGGCCGCGCAGACCCGTCGGCGTTGCCAGCATTCGCCGCAGCCGTGACTTTGTGGGCAGACATCGCGGCCCTGCGAGCGGCCTTGGTGGCATCGGCGTACCTGCTCTTGGCCATATGATCATCCTCCGATTTGGGACATAAATCGTTGCGTGCCCTCAATTATCGCGTGTTCCTGCGGTTTGTGGGCGACAGCATCGCGCCAAATCGAAAGTACCTGCATATCATCACCACGGCGCAGCGCCTCACGCACCGAATACTCGGCATCGCTAAACAGGCACGGACGCACGTTGCCATCGGCCGTCAGGCGCAGACGGTTGCAATTCGCACAAAAATGATTGGACATGGCGCTAATGAAGCCGACCGTTCCCGCCGCGCCCGGAAAGTGCCAATAGCGCGCAGGGCCCGCGCCGGCAGGAGCGTCGTTGATGTCGAGCGGCTCGAGCTCGCCCAGTCCCGCCGCGGCGGCCCCGGCATTGATGCGCACCCGCAGCTCGTCGCTCGGCACGGTGTCGCTCGCGTCCCACAGCCCGGGATTGAGCGCGGGCGCATGCGGGTCCACAGCGCAATGCGAGCTCGTGTGCTCGTCGCCAATGGGCATGTATTCGATAAAGCGCAGGTGGATGGGGCGGTTGACGGTCAACCGTGCAAGGGCCGCCACATCCTGGTTGAGTCGGCGCACCACAACGCAGTTGACCTTAACGGGCTCAAAGCCCCAAGCCAGCGCTGCGTCGATGCCGGCCATGGTCTGCTCGAGTCGACCTAGACGCGTGATCTTTCCAAAGAGCGTAGGGTCGAGCGTGTCGAGCGAGATGTTGACGCGGTTAAGCCCGGAATCTTTGAGCTGCGGCGCCAGCTTGGGCAGCAGGGCGCCGTTGGTGGTAAGCGAGATGTCCTCGATCTGCGGGATCGCGCGGATGTCGCGAATAAGCGGAATAATACGGCGGCTGACCAGTGGCTCGCCGCCCGTCAGGCGCACGCGGCGAATGCCCTCCCCCGCCACCAAGCGCACAAAGCGGGCGATTTCCTCGGCGCTGAGTAGCTCGTCGTGTGCACGGGGCGCCACGCCGTCGGCCGGCATGCAGTAAATGCAGCGGAAATTGCACTTGTCGGTAACGGCAATGCGTAGGTAGTTGATATCGCGGCCAAAACCGTCATGTTGCACGTGCCCGTCCACGCAGCCCTCCCCTCACGCGGCGTTTTATTCTTCGGAAAACATAATACCCCACGGGAGAACCACGCCGACACCCGTACGACAGGACAGGTCACTTCGAGCAAGACCGGCTTCCCGAGCCCACCCTCAACACAGACCATCACAACATTCGATGCTTTTCCCGATTTTGGCAAAAAACGTCGAATGTTGTGATGGTTTGCCTGCCCACGGCACCCCGCAGAAGGACCAAAGCGCCCCTAAAGGCCGCCGTCCCAGCGTCGAATCACGAATTCTCGCAGGTCGTTCTGCCGCTTTTGAAACACCTCGCTTCGGTCGCACTTGAGACCCATAGCGAGCGCGATGGCGTTCATCGCCCGGTGCAATTGCAGCTGGTGGGCAAACTGAGTCCCGGTGAGGACGATCATCCTAAAGCCCAGCGCGCTCAGCACGGTCATACGCTCCGCATCCGACGCGCTGCGCTGTTTATCAAGATGGTCCGAACCGTTGTATTCAATCCCCGTACCGCTCGCAGGCGCATATACGTCGATCTCGAAATACCCGGCCTTTGCGAGATACTTGAACTCGTTGGGAACATCGACCCGATGGTTGAGCTCAACCTTGGCGTATCCCAGCCCTCCCTGGGAACGTTTTGCTACGACCATGATTGCGGTGGCCGTCTCCATGGGCGACCGCGCGCCATCGTGCACGCGCTTGAGCACGGCGGCCGCGCGTATAGTCCCCTGACGAGATCGGTTCTCATTGCAATAGGCAATCAAGTCGGCAACGGTATACCTCTGCCCCATCTCGATATAATCGCCTGTCGACAGATGATTCAAATGGTATCGGGCGCAGATTTCGTAGCCATATTCCAACTGCTCGGGCTCGCTCATCCACGAACCCGCTTGGACAAAGCACATGGCCTCATCAACCACTAGAAGGCCCTCTGCCACCTCGATAAGATGGCCTGGAGGTACCGGCGCCCCAAACACGTGACACCTAAATCCAGCCGGCGTCGAGCGCTCAAAATCGAAGTTGACGAGTGCATCGATATGATCGAGCTCTTCTCGTGGAATACCAAGCGAAACCAGATAGTCGGCAACGATCCCAACTGCCGTTGAAGCCCTCAGCCCCTTGGCATCGAGCCCCAATTTGGGCAGGCCCGCGGTCGGCTCCGCCTCGTTAGCAAGCGAGTCCTCATCGTATAGGCTGCTTGCTCGCGAGAGCGGCTCGGACGGGCGCGCCACGTTATGGTACAGCCAGGCAGTCTTATGGGACAGGACGATCGGCAGGTCCATGAGCCCTCCAATGGAGTCGGATAACCAACCTTATTCCCCTGCCCACGGGTCCGCACACCTTCGTGCGCAAGAAAGCGATTCCACCCGGTCGAGCGGCAGAAAAACCATCACAACATTCGATGCTTTTCCCGTTTTTGGCAAAAAACGTCGAATGTTGTGATGGTTTGAGGCGAGATGGGGGGCACGGAGGGGTCAAAGCATCGTGCTCGAACGGGTTAATCCAACTCTTTTAAGCCATGCGCCAGCTGCCAGTACTCGCCGTGCTGGGCGAGCAGCTCTTCGTGGGTGCCGCGCTCGATGATGCGGCCGTGTTCGAGGACCATGATGGCGTCGGCGTCGCGGACAGTGGACAGGCGATGCGCGATCATAAACGTGGTGCGACCGCGCATGATGCGGTCCATACCGCGCTCGATGAGCTTTTCGGTACGCGTGTCAATGGAGCTCGTGGCCTCGTCCAGGATGAGCACCGGCGGATCGGCGACGGCCACGCGCGCGATGGCGAGCAGCTGACGCTGACCCTGCGACAGGTTGGCGCCGTCGGCCGTGACCGGTGTGTCGTAGCCCCGCGGCAGACGGCGGATAAACGAGTCGGCGCAGGCGGCCTCGGCAGCGGCGCGTACCTCCTCGTCGGTCGCGTCGAGCTTGCCAAAGCGGATGTTCTGCGCAATGGTGCCGCTAAACAGGTGCGTGTCCTGCAGCACAATGCCGAGCGACCCGCGCAGGCTGGCCTTGGCAATGTGCTTGACGTCGATGCCGTCGTACGTGATCTCGCCGTCATCGACCTCGTAGAAGCGGTTGATGAGGTTGGTGATGGTCGTCTTGCCGGCACCCGTGGAGCCCACAAACGCAATCTTTTGCCCCGGCTTGGCAAACAGGTTGAGGTCCGTGAGCACGCGGGTGCCCGGCACGTAGGAAAAATCCACGGCATGGAAGCGCACGTCGCCGGCAAGCGGGACCAAGCCGCACGTGAGCTCGGTACCGTCGGCGGCCACCGCGCGGCCCGACTCATCAACGGCTGCCACGTCATGCAGGTGCCCATACGCGCCCACGCCCTGGCCCTCGGGAATTTTCCACGCCCACGCGGCGTCGCCCGTCTGCACCAGCTCCACGCAGCCCTCGTCCACCTCGGGCTCAAGGTCCATGGCGGCAAACAGGCGCTCGGCACCGGCCAACGCGTTGAGCAAGAAGTTGCCGAGCTGCGTAAACTGGTTGATGGGCATGGCGGCCTGGCGCACAAAGACCAGGTAGCTTGCAAGTGCGCCCACATCGGCGAGCCCCTTGATGCAGAGCATGCCGCCCGCCACGGCGACGATGGCATAGTTGACGTAGCCAATCACGACGGTCATGGGCACCATGGAGTTGGCATAGCTCACGGCGGCGGTGCCGGTGCGGCGAAGCTCGTCGTTGCGGCAGGTGAAGCCGGCAACATTCGCCGCCTCGCGGTTAAAGACCTTGATGACCTTTTGACCCGAGACCATCTCTTCGATATATCCGTCCAGGTCGCCAAGCGATGCCTGCTGGGCGGCAAAGAAACGCTTAGAGCGCGCGCCCGAGTAGCGCGCATACAGCACAATGGCCGCATCGCACACGAGTGTGATAATCGTGAGCTGCCAGTTAAGGATGATGAGCATGGCCGTGGTGCCCACAACCTGAATGGCGGCCTGAATCACGTTGGCAAAGCTGTTGTTAAGCGCCTCGGAGACGGTGTCGACGTCATTGGTGAAAAAGCTCATGATGTCGCCCGAGCGCGTGCTGTCAAAATAACTGAGCGGCAGCGTCTGGATGTGCGCGAACAGGTCGCGGCGAATATCGGACACCACGCGTTGGGCCGCGCGCACCATGATCTGCGAGTAGCCCAGGGCCGAAAGCACGCCCGCGGCGTAGATGATCGCCGTCAGGATGACCTGCTTGGCGAGCAGTTCCTCCCCGCCCGTAGCCAAACCGTTAACGATGGGGCGCACCATGTAGGTGCCGGCGAGGCTCGCGATGGCGGCGACGGAGGCGAGCACGCCCACCGCGAGCAACGAGAACTTGGCATGCCCCATGTAGGAGAGCAGGCGGCGCACAGTGCGTTTGAGGTCGGCCGGGCGTGCTTGGGCTGCGGTCTTAGGCATGGCGCTCACCCCCTTCCAAGGGTGATCCGCATGCGACGGAGGAAAACGGATCATTCGCGCAGCCACCGTCGTTGCCATCGCCGGCGTCCGCGTTCCCCGCAAACTCCATCTGCGAGGCGTAAATCTCCTGGTATATGTTGTCGCCCGCCAGCAGTTCCTCGTGCGTGCCCACGCCGTGGACACGACCGTCGTCCAGCACCACAATGCGATCGGCATCCATGACACTCGCGATGCGCTGGGCGATGATGAGCACGGTCGTATCGGGGATCCGAGCGATGTGCTCGCGAATCTTAGCGTCGGTCGCCATATCGACCGCGCTGGTGGAGTCATCAAAAATGAGCACGCGCGGATGCTTGAGCAGCGTGCGCGCGATGCACAGGCGTTGCTTCTGGCCACCCGAGACACCGGCGCCGCCTTGGCCCAACTCGCCGTCCAGCCCGCCGATGCGATCAAGAAACTCGTCCACGCACGCTGCGCGGCAAGCCGCGAGGAGCTCATCGTCCGACGCCTGCGGATTGCCCCACTGCAGGTTCTCGCGCACGGTACCCGTAAACAGCACATTCTTTTGCAGCACAATGCCCACAGCGTCGCGCAAGGCGGCGAGGTCGTAGTCGCGCACGTCGTGTCCACCCACAAGCACGGCGCCTTCGGTGGCGTCGTACAGGCGCGCAATCAGCTGCACAAGCGAGCTCTTGCCCGAGCCCGTGCCGCCGAGGATGCCCACCGTCGAGCCGCTCTCGATGCGAAGGTCGATATGCTCGAGCACATCCTCGGCTGCATCCGCGCGGTATTTAAAGGAAACGTCGCGAAACTCGATACTGCCGTCCGCTGGTGCCGCAATCGCGAGGTCTCCCGCGGGGTTGGCGATAAAGGGCTCCTCATCGAGCACCTCGGCGATACGGCCCACACTCGTAAGAGCGCGCGTGAGCAGCAAAAACACGTTGGAAATCATCATAAGCGAATTCATGATCAGCAGCACGTAGCTCATAAAGCCCGTGAGCGAGCCCACGCCCAGCTTGCCGGCGAGAATCATGCGGCCGCCAATCCACAGGATAGAGAGCGCAGCCACGTACATCGACAGCTGAAACACCGGCAGGTTGAGCACCGCGCTGCCAAAGGTCTTTGTCGCAGTGCGCGCAAGCTCGGTATTGACTGCGTCGAACTTGGCCTCCTCGTGCTCGGTACGAACGTAGGCCTTGACGGCACGCACGGCGGTGAGGTCTTCCTGTACCACGCCGTTGAGGTGGTCCATCGAGGTCTGGAGTTGGCGGTAGAGCGGACTGACGCGATAGGTGATGACGCCCAGTACGATTGCCAGCACGGGCAA
The DNA here is from genome assembly GCA_958441355.1 of uncultured Collinsella sp. Classification (GTDB taxonomy): domain Bacteria; phylum Actinomycetota; class Coriobacteriia; order Coriobacteriales; family Coriobacteriaceae; genus Collinsella. Next base: position 21,548 of record CAUCCR010000013.1, read on the forward strand.
GATGATCGCAAAGACGGTGGCGAGCGGGCGCGACAGCATCAGCGCGTAGATAAGGCCGACGATAAGCGTCACCGGGCCGCGCACCATAGGGCGAAAGCCGTTGCCCACAGCATTTTGGATAACGGTGATGTCCGTGGTCATGCGGGTGACGAGCGAGCTGGCGTCGTAGTTGTCCAGGTTGCCAAAGGCGAGCGTTTGAATCTTTTTGTACTCGGCCTCGCGCAGGTTGGCGCCTAGGCCCGAGGCAACGCGGGCGGACGTGCGGGCATAACCCAAGCCCAGTACCAGCGAAAGCGCAGCGTACACCAACATGTACG
>CAUCCR010000014.1:0-21510 GCA_958441355.1 uncultured Collinsella sp.
ACGGCAAGGATGCCGAAGAGATCGACCTGGGCGAATATCTAATCCTTGCCATCGCCACCTCGATTGACGCGCTTGCCGTGGGCATCTCGTTTGCCGCGCTCTCGGTCGATATCGTTCCTGCCGTGTCGCTCATTGGCATCACGACCTTTCTCTTCTCCGTCGCCGGTGTAGCGATCGGCCACACCTTTGGCGCGCGCTACGAAAAACCCGCCACCATCGTGGGTGGCGTCGTGCTCGTCCTCATCGGCCTCAAGATTTTGCTGGAGCATCTGGGGATTTTGGCGCTGTAAAACACCCTTCAAAACTAAACGTCCGGATGAGGCCTCATGCAGAGTTTTGCATGAGGCCTTTTCATGCAGATTTTTGCATGTCATACTAGGATGCAAAAGCCTGCACGTTAGGAGATAGCCGTGGATACCCTTCCCATCACCACACCACGCCAAGCTGGCATCTACGTGCGCCAGGCACGCGAGACTCAGGGTCTCACCCGTGCCACCCTCGCCAAAAAGGCCGGTGTTTCGGAGCGCCTGCTTGCATCGCTCGAGCTAGGAGACGCCACCGGCATTCGACTCGACAAGCTGCTGGCGATTTTCGACGCTCTTGAACTGGCGCTCGCAGCACAAGGGGATATAAGCGAAACGAAAAATGAGCACCCAGTCGACGCCCCGCATGCTGATCAACCTTGCAGCACCTCCAGACGCCATCACGCTCAACGTCTTCATCATCGCAACCGCCGCAGCACAACCATTCCGGCTCTTGCAGATACCCCCCTTACGTCCGAGCTCTACGACAGGGCCTTCGCCGATTTCGCCATGTCCAATCTCGGAGTCTCGATTGCCGCAAACGCATCTAGCCAAACCATGCCCGAAGGGAAATAGCCAATGGCCAGAACATCACTTCGGACCATTATTTGCGGCGTGCCTGCTGGAACGCTCGCGCAAGATGAGAACGGTCTTATCAGCTTTACCTACGATCATGACTATGACGGGCCAGCCCTATCGACCAACATACCCGTATCGAATCGCACATACGGACAACAGGTCATGAATCCGTACCTGTTTGGCCTTCTACCCGACAGCGAGGACCAACGAAAAGCGATTGCCGCCGAATTCGACGTTAGGCCCAACAATCCCGTTGCGTTGCTCAGCCATATCGGACTCGACTGTCCGGGCGGAGTGCAGTTTTGTGCCGAAGAAGATGCCGACGCCGTCCTGCATCGCGCTGGCGAATACCGCCCTATAGACGACCACGAAATTGCTCTTCGTCTCAAGTCGATCAGAGATGACCGCGATGCATCGTGGATGGGTCTAGATGAAAGTTGGTCACTTGGAGGCAACCAGGGCAAGTTCGCGCTCGCGTTCATAAACGACCGCTGGTGCGAATGCATGGGCTCCTCGCCCACGACGCATATTTTCAAAAATGGCGTTATCGGATTTAAACTCGAGGCTCTCAATGAGTTTGTCTGCATGAAAAGCGCCCAGCGCGCCGGCATCGCAACGGCAAACGTCGAATATCGTATGTTTGAGGACGAACCTGCCCTCATTGTTGAGCGCTATGACCGCGTGAAAGTCAAAGACGGAACGATCAGGCGCCTACATCAAGAAGACCTCTGTCAGGCACTTGGGGTGATGCCCGCCCAAAAGTACACGGCAGACGGCGGCCCGACCACACGCGACATTCAAGAGCTCCTCGTAAATACGAGCCACCATCAACTTAACCTGTATCTGTTTACGCAGATACTTTTCTTTAACGCCATCATCGGCGCACCGGATGCGCACGCGAAAAACTATTCCCTGCTCCTTGGAAACGACGGCGCAGCCATGATGGCTCGAATGTACGATGTCGCGTCGGGTTTGGCGTATGAGCGCATGCGCCGCCGGGCGCGCCTTGCCATGAGCGTTGGCGGCGAAAATCGTGTGGGGTGCATCGGTCCAGGCGCTATCCGCCGATACCACGGTATGGGCGACCCCACGCTGGAGGCGACGCTCACCGATGCCGGGCTATCCGAGAAGTTTTGCTTTGCGACCATGATGGACCTCGCCTACGAGGTACCCATTTGCATGGAAGAGGTCATGGACGAATACGCCGACCTGCCCGGCATGGCGGACCTGCGCGAGCATATGCTCGGCCCCGTCCGCGAAAACTGCCAGCGCGCCCTCGACCTCATCAGGGCAGAAATGGACTAGGTGGCCGTAATTTCGCAATTATCAAACAAAAGAGAGGGGGCACCCGTCGCAAAAGACCGGGTGCCCCCTCTCATAATGTCATTTGCAATCCGCTAGCACGTGACTCGGACTGCTGCTAGCGCAACCTTTACGCAGCGAGGCGCTTGAGGACGTCGATGAGCAGCTCGTAGAAGCGCTCGGCAGAAGCGAGCTCCATGCTCTCGTCCGGGGTATGGACATCGGAGAGCGTCGGGCCCACGGCGATGGCGTCCAGGCCGTGCAGAGCCTCGGCAAACAGGCCGCACTCAAGGCCGGCGTGAATGGACTCGATGCGCAGCTCGGAGCCAAAGAGCTCTCGATAGCTCTCGACAAAGACTTCGCGGACCGGCGAATGCTCGGCATAGCTCCAGCCGGGATACTCAAACTCAAACTTGGCGTCGAAGCCCAGGACATCGGCCAGCGTCTGCAGACGGTCCTTGAACTCGTTCTGCAGCGAGGTGATCGAAGAGCGCGGGGACAGCATAATCTTGACCTCGTCATCGGAGGTGGCGACCACGCCGATGTTGGAGGAAACCTCGACGGAGCCGTCGGTGGCGACGTTGCGGCGAATCACGCCGTTAGGGGCAAGGCGCAGGGCGCGGATGAGGGCAAGCGCGGACTTCTGGTCCATGGCCTCAACCTCGGCGTCGTCGGCAATCTCGACGGTGCAAGTAAAGCCGGGGTCGAAGACCTCGAGCTCGGCAGTGACGTCGGCGATGATGCCCTTTGCGATCTGGGCCGCGGCCTCGGCGGCAGCGTGGTCGGCGTAGACCAGAACAGCCTTGCACTCACGGTTGATGGCGTTGTCCTTGGTGCCGCCGTTAAAGCTAACGATGGCGGGCTCGCCGGCAACCATCAGGCGGTCGATGATGCGGGCCATGATGAGGTTGCCGTTGCCGCGCTCCAGGTTGATATCGCTGCCGGAGTGGCCGCCCAGCAGGCCGGAGATGTCGAGCGTGAGGGTGCTACCGGTCTTGTGCTCGCGCGCGATCGGGCAGGTGTAGGTAACGACGACGCCGCCGGCACAGCTGACGGTGGCAACGCCCTCTTCCTCGGAATCAAGGTTGATCATGGTGCGGGCGCTAATCTGGGACTTGTCGAGCGTCTCGGCGCCGACCAGGCCAGTCTCCTCGTCGGTGGTGAACACGCACTCGAGGGCCGGATGGGTAATCGAATCGTCGTTGAGCACGGTAAGCATAAGCGCGACGGCAATACCGTTGTCGGCGCCCAGAGTGGTGCCGTTAGCGGTGAGGACGCCGTCCTTGACGACCAGGTCGATACCATCGGTCGTAAAGTCGTGCTCAACGGAGCCCAACTTGTCGCACACCATATCGATGTGGCCCTGCAGCATCACGGTCGGGGCATTCTCGGCACCGGCAGATGCGGGCTTGCGAATGATGACGTTGTAGACCTCGTCCTGGTACACATCGAGACCGCGCTCCTTGGCAAACGCAACCAGGAAATCGCTGATGCCCTTCTCGTTGCCAGACCCACGGGGGATCGCGCTGACCTCCTCAAAGAAATGGAACAGCTGGGCGGGCTCGTAGCCGGTAATCTTGTAGTCCATGGTGCCTCCTTGGCGCAACTGGTTAGACAGTAAGACATGCGACTTGTATATTCCCAGACTTTGCGTGCATAAACCAGTCGAAAACGCCGAGCGCCCTCGCATCATCGGCTAACGGTGGACCGTATAGCGTAACGGTCACAACTTCCGCAGCTCTACAAATCGAGGCGCCCTTGCCGGAACGCCTCGATTGCACAGATCAAATTGTCGCCACGCCCTACAGCGCGCCGGAACCGGCTTGCATCATGCCGCCGGGGCCCGAGCTCACGCCACTGCTCACAGGCGCGGCGTTTCCGGTGTGCGGCGCTGCCGGAGCGGTATCGCCCCCGAGCGCACCTGCCGGACGCGGCGCTGGAATCTCGCCTGTGCCATGGCTAAAGACGAACTTGCCATCGGCCACGTCGCACAGGACGGTATCGCCCTCGCCCCACTCGCCGGCCAGAAGCTCCTCGGACAGCGGGTCCTCGATGAGCTTTTGAATGGCGCGGCGCAGCGGACGCGCACCGTTGGTGAGGTCGGTGCCCTCGGCCACGATCTTGTCATAGGCCGCATCGGTGAGCTTGATGTTCATGCCGTTGGCAATCAGGCGCTGACGCAGGTCGTCCACCAGCAGGTGCGCGATCTTGGTCAGGTTCTCGCCCGAGAGCTTCTGGAACACCACAATGTCGTCGATACGGTTGAGCAGCTCGGGGCGGAACAGGCGCTTGAGCTCGCCCATCGCACGGCCCTTGATCTCACTCGAGGTGAGGCCCTGCTCGCCGGTGGTGCCAAAGCCAACGCTCGCATCCTGCGCGATCTCGCGGGCGCCCACGTTGGACGTCATGATGATCACGGTATTGCGGAAGTCGACCGTCTTGCCCTGGCTATCAGTCAGGCGACCCTCCTCCAGCACCTGCAACAAAATGTTGAAGATGTCGGGGTGCGCCTTCTCGATCTCGTCGAACAGCACGACCGAGTACGGGTGACGACGAACGGCCTTGGTAAGCTGACCGCCCTCGTCGTGGCCCACGTAACCCGGAGGGCTACCGATAAGCTTGGAGACCTCGAACTCGCTGCCGAACTCCGACATGTCGAAGCTGATGAGCGCGTCCTTACTGCCAAAGAGGTACTCGGCGAGCGTCTTGGCGAGCTCGGTCTTGCCTGTGCCGGTGGGACCAAGGAAGATAAAGCTACCACCGGGACGACGCGGGTCCTTGAGCGGCGAGCGGCTGCGGCGCACGGCCTTGGCGACGGCCTCGACGGCCTCGTCCTGGCCGATAATGCGGGTCTTGAGCACGCTTTCGGTCTGCAGCAGGCGACGGCTCTCGCTCTCGGTGAGCGAGGAAACCGGCACGCCAGAGGTCACGGACACGATGTCGGCAATCTGACTCACGTCGATGGTGAGCGGGCTGGCGTCGAGCTCGGCGGTCCAGACGGCCTTGGCCTCGGCGAGCTCAATCTCGGCGGCCTTCTGCTGCTCGGTGATCTCGGCGGCCTTGTTCATGTCGTCGCTCTCGGTGGCCTCCTGCGCGGCGGCCTTGAGCTCCTCTATGCGATGCTCGGCCTCGCGCACCGGCTCGGGCGCACGATTCGCGGCGATGCGAGCGCGGGCACCGGCCTCGTCGATGAGGTCGATGGCCTTATCGGGCAGGAAGCGATCCTGGATGTAGCGGTTGGAAAGGTTCGCGGCAGCCTCGATAGCGCCCTGCGTGTAGCGCACATGGTGGTGCTCCTCGTAGCGCGGCTTAAGCGCGGTCAGGATCTTGACGGTGTCCTCGACGCTCGGCTCCTCGACATCGATAGTCTGGAAGCGACGCTCGAAGGCTGGGTCTTTGGTGAGGTACTTGCGGAATTCCTCGGCCGTGGTGGCGCCAATAATCTGGAAGGCACCGCGTGCAAGCACGGGCTTGAGCATGGAGCTCGCGTCGATGGAGCCCTCGGCAGAACCGGCACCGATGATGGTGTGCATCTCGTCAATAAACAGGATGACGTCGTCAGCCTCGGTGGCCTCCTGGATCACGTTCTTGAGACGCTCCTCAAACTCACCGCGATACTTGGCGCCCGCAACGAGGCCCGGCAGGTCGAGCGTCCAGATGTTCTGGTTCATAAGGTTCTCGGGCACGTTGCCGGCAGCGATCTGCTGCGCCAGGCCCTCGACGATGGCCGTTTTGCCCACGCCGGGATCGCCCAGGATAAGCGGGTTGTTCTTGGTGCGGCGCGAAAGGATCTCCATCATGCGCTGGACTTCCTTTTCGCGGCCAATCACGGGATCGAGCTCGCCGTCGCGCGCCTTTTGAGTGAGGTTGGTGGCGAACTGCTTGAGCGTGTCGGTGCCGCTCCCCTTTTGCTGAGAGGCATCCGAGCCGCTAAAGAACGGCAGGCCCGCACCGGGACGACCAGCACCGGCGCCGGCGAGCGGACGCTTCTTGTCCTGGTCCTTGGCGGTGAGTTTCTCGATAGCCTTTTTGATGGAGGCGGACGACACACCCAGGCGCATGAGGATGTCCATGGCCATGCCGTTGCCCTCTTCGACGATACCGATGAGCAGGTGCTCGGTCGACACGTAGGTCTGGTTGTTCTCACGCGCCACGCGGAATGAACGCTCCATCACGCTAATGACGAGCGGCGTAAAGGCGAGCTTGGCCGCCTCGGTCTCCTCGCTGGGCTCGGGAACCGTGGTCTGGACCTCTTTGAGGGTGTCCATGATGTCGTCGTAGGAGATATCGAGCGAGCGCAGCGCCTCGGCGGCAATGCCCTCGTCCTCCTTGGCAAGCGCGAGCAGCAGATGCTCGGTGCCCACCTTATTTGAATGAAGATCGAGCGCCTCTTGCTTGGCCATGGACATGACCTTACGCGCGCGATCGGTAAAACGGTCTAACATGCTAGTTCCTCTTAGACGAGCTAGTTTTTTCAAACGCAAAGCGCCGCCCCGCGGCAGCGCTTTGGTCTCTTTACCCATATGGAGTATATGTTAACAGCTGGAGGAATATCTATAAACCCGGCTCACATGAATGCAGGTTATGACCGCATCGCGGGACTCACCGCGCGATGCGCGACGGGCGCCCCGCAAGAGAAACCCTAGACGTCTTTCACCACGTCGGGACTCGTCGCACGCGATGCGCGATAGGCATCGGCCTCCTTGGAGACGCGTTCGAGCAGCTCGGATGTATCGACGCCCTCGACTTGCGCGACCGTTTCCACCGTCTGCATGGCGACCGCCCTCAGGTACGCGCACGCGCTGTCCCCCGGCTGCTCGAGGTCTATCTCCTCGCCGCCCTCCCGGGCAAAGCCGACCGCCATCACAAAGCCCATGATGCCCGAGACCAGAAAGCCCACCGCAAAGCTCGAATCTGCCTTGAGCTCTTCTCCGTCGGGGTGGACGATCTCTCTCACGCGGTCGATGATGATCGTATGGATGCCCTGCACGACCTGCTCGGCGGCACCCGCCCTCATGGTGATGACGATGCGCCGCAGCAGGCAGCGGACGTCGCGCCGGTCGAACGCCGAAAGGTCGCCCTCGCTCGAAAAATGCCAGAGGGCATCGGTGATAAGCTCGTTATCCTGCAGCAGCTGGGCTATGGCGATGGCGACGAGTTCATCGAAATCGTGAAAATAGTAGTAAAACGTTCCGCGATTGCACTGGGCGGCGCGGGTCACCTCGCCAACCGACAGCTCGAAGATGCTGTTGTTCTCGATGAGCTCCCAAAACGCCTCAATGATACGGGTGCGTGCATCGGGCGCATCGGCGTCCTTACGCGGTCTCGCCATGCGCCTCACCGCACCCCTGCGCCTTGGCGTTCATGATGAGCATCTGAAGACGGTTCTCCACGTTGGCGAAGCTCACGTCGGGATCGTAGTCGAGCGGCAGGAACTGCGCCGTGGGATACTGCTCCTTGAGCGCATGGATGAGCCCGCGCCCCACGACATGGTTGGGCAGACACCCGAACGGCTGCAGGATCACGAAGTTGCGGCAGCCGCGCTTGGCGTGCTCGAGGATCTCCGCCGGAATCAGCACGCCCTCGCCCGCATCGAACGTATGGTGCAGGATCTTATCGCTCGCGCGCACGAGCTCGGGCATGCGCGTCGGCGGCTCGTAGAGCGGGCTCGCCGCGCCCAGGCGGTCGCAACGGTCGTGCGCGAGCTCGAACAGGTTGTCCGCCGTGGCGTACCAGGCCTTTTCGGGCAGCGACAGGTCGACGTGGAACTCGCGCGACTGCGCATGCTTGTAGAAATAGGTCTTGCGGATCACGTCGGTCATGCGCGCCTCGATGACCTCGAGCCCGTTGTCCTCGAGGTAGCGCTCGATCTCGTGGTTGGCGCCGAGATGGAAATTGAGCAGGTACTCGCCCACGATGAGAACGGTCGGATGCGGGTTCGAGCGGTCGTACGGAACGGCGTCCATGATCGCAAGCGCGCGTTTGAAGCCCGTCGCCTGGCCTCTCAGCCCGGAGCGCTCCATGCCCTCGATAACCTCATCGAGCGCGCGGTCGAACGCAGCGTCCGCCGCGCCCTTCTCGAGCTCGTAGGGACGGATGCGCCTAAGCATGGCCTCGAGGGCATCGATCATGGGAAGACCGTAGGCGATCTGGATGCTCGGGCCAAGGCCGAGCTTGAAGCCCGGATGCGCATTGTGGGCATCGACGTCATCGTTGGTGAGCACCGGGACATAGTCGTATCCCGCGTCGTCGAGCGCGCGGCGCAGCAGGGGCATGTAGTGCGTCAGGCGGCAGTCGCCGATATACTTGCCAGTCACCACGGCGACGTCGTGCGGGTCGTACTTACCGCTCTCGAGTGCCGCGAGCGCCTCGCCGATCACGATTTGCGCGGGGAAGCAGATGTCGTTGTGCACATAGCGTTTGCCCAGGCGGATGGCATCCTCGCGCCCGATATCAAGGGCCTCGGCGCGCACGCCCTGATTGCGCATCGCCGCGGTCATGAGCCTGCAGAACGCATGGGAGGTGTTGGGGACCAGCGCGATCTTGTCGTGCCGGTCGCGCTTGGTGTACTTGACCTTATACGGGTCGTCGAGCGGATGGACCGCGTGCACCCGGGCGCCCTCGGCACGCTCCTCCGCGCGACGACGGTTGACCGACTCGATAAACGAACGCACGCGAATGCCCATGGGACCGGCGACGTCGCTCTCATCGAGCTTGATCATCATCGGAACCTTGGAGCCCATCTCGCCCATCACGCGCGCGATCTCGTCGGTGAGATACGCATCGTGGCCGCAGCCGAAGCTGCCCATCTGCACGAGCTCGAGCTCGGGCGTCGATGCGACGATGACCGCGCACGACAGCATGCGCGCATGGTAGTTGTTCACGATGTCGATGCGGCTGTTGGAAAGGTCGACGTTGCAGACCCCCGGCACCGCATCGGGCGTCAGCACGGGGATGCCGCGCTCAGAGAAGAGCTTGGGCAGCCCGTGGTTGACCAGCGGGTCGTTGTGGTACGGGCGCGAAGCGATCACCACCGCGTAGCCGCCGTCCTCGCGCAGGTTCTCGAGCACCTGTCTGCCGCGCAGCTGCAGCTGGTTCTCAAACGTCTGCTGCGCGCGGTCCGCCTGCTCGGTCGCCTTGGCAACCAGGTCGGCACCGATATCGAAGGTCTCCTTGCACCACGCCTTGAGCTGGCGGTTTCGGTCGCCCTCGTCGTACCAGTGGAACAGCGGCGTATCGAACGGAACGCCGAAACGCTCCTCCGGGTTATCGGAATTGCGCATCACGTAGGGGTATCCCTTTACGACGGCGCACATCCACTCGCTGGTAGAGGCGGTGTTTTCGGTGGGCACCGTCGTGATGATGGGCATGAAGATGCGGTCGACGCCGGCGTCGACGAGATTGCGGATGTGCCCGTGGACGAGCTTGGCCGGGAAGCACACGGTGTCGGATGTGACGTGCGCCAGACCGCGCTCGTACATCGCCTTGGTGCTGCGTCCCGAGACGCGCACCTTAAAGCCGAGCGTGCTGAAGAACGTCGACCAGAACGGCATGGTGTCCCAGAACTCGAGCACACGGGGAATGCCGATCGTGACATCGCGCCCCCCGCAGACGAGAACCGTGGGGCACGACTCGAACAGCAGCTTCTCGCGGTCGACAAAGAGATTGGGGGCAGCCGCGGTCCGGTCGCGCCCCGTGCCGGGCGCCTGTGCCTCGCAAGCACCCTGCGGACGCAGCTCCTCCGCCGCGGGAACCTTGCGCACGAGCTCATCCCATGAGATGGCGCCGCCGCGCGGGCAGCGATTGCCCGTGACGTAAAGCGAGCCGTCGCCAAATGCCACGACCGCGCGCTGGCAGCGGTTGTTGCACCGACGGCAGGTAACGCCGCCGAACTCGCGATGCTCGAAGCGCTCCACGGCATCGAGCCCGATAAACGACGTGCCGGCGTCGCCCTTGCGGCATTCCTCGCGCGCGAGCAGGGCGATACCGATAGCGCCCATCAGCCCCGGGTGGGGCGCACGCGTGACGGGTTTGCCCAGATACTGCTCGAATGCGCGCAGCACCGCGTCGTTTCGGAACGTGCCGCCCTGGACGACGACTTTGTCGCCCAGACGGTTGAGATTTGAAACGCGAATGACCTTGGTGAACACGTTCTCGATAATCGAACGGCAGAGACCGGCCATGATGTCGCCCGGACCCTTACCGCGCCGCTGCTCGGAAACGACGCTGCTGTTCATGAACACCGTGCAGCGGCTGCCGAGAACGGCGGGGGCTTTGGACGAAAATGCCTCGGTCGCGATATCCTCAACGGCTATTCCGAGGTTTTTGGCAAAACCCTCGAGGAACGAGCCGCAGCCCGCAGAGCACGCCTCGTTGACGACGATATCGGTCAGCACGCCGTGGTTGAGCCAGATGGCCTTCATATCCTGCCCGCCGATGTCGAGCACGAAGGTCGCATCGGGAACGCATGCGCACGCGGCGCGGGCGTGCGCGACCGTCTCGACCGTATGGTAGTCGGCGTGGAACGCGCGCGCGAAAAGCTCCTCGCCGTATCCCGTGGTGCCCACGGCATCGATCGCAAGCGTGACTCCCGCTGTCTCCCAGCGGTTCTTCAAGCTGACAAGACCCTGTTGGGCGACGTCGAGCGGTCTGCCGTTATTAGACGCGTAGAACGAATCGACAAGCTCACCCGCCTCATCGACCAGGGCAAACTTGGTCGTCGTGCTCCCCGAATCGATACCGAGCGCCACACGCACCGTCTCTCCGGGCGCATACGCATCCGGACCCTTTGCCGGCGTCTCTTTGCCATGGCGTGCCGTAAAATCCGCCTGCTCGGCAGGTGTGGCAAAAAAGGGCTGGGCAAGACGTCCCTCCCCACTTGCGGGCGCGACCGTCTCGAGCTTATCCAGCCGGACAAAAGCGTCGGGAAGGTCGATCGGTTGGGACGATGCGAACATGTCGGTCAGCGACAGGGCGGCACCGCGCGCGACCATGATCTGCGGATCGCGCGGGACGATAACCTGATCGTCCGATAGATTCAGTTGCTCCCGGAACACGCGGACCAGCGTGGGGTTGTAGGCGAGCGTACCGCCCTCGAAGATTACCGGCGGCTCGATGTCGATACCCTGGGCCAGACCGCCGATCGTTTGGCGGGCGACCGCGTGAAGCGCCGAAAGCGCCAGGTCGGTGGTAGGAATGCCCTCGTTGAGCAGCGGCTGGATATCGGTCTTTGCGTACACGCCGCAGCGGCCCGAGACCTCGTGGACGGTCGTTCCCCGGCTTGCGAGCTGCTCGAACTCGCCCGATTCGGTGCCGACCCCCATGAGCTTTGCCATCTCGTCGATAAATGCACCGGTACCGCCTGCGCACGAGCCGTTCATGCGCATGTCGGCAACCTCGATGTCTCCCTTATCGTTGGTGCGGAAGAAGATCATCTTGGCGTCTTGGCCGCCCAGCTCGATGGCACAGCGCGTCTGCGGATAGAACCTGCTGATCGCGAGCGCGTTGGCGACCACCTCCTGAACGTACGAGGCGCCCAGCGCGGTCGCGATATCGCGCGCACCCGAGCCGGTCACCGCAACGCGCAGCGACTCATGGGGAAAGCGCTCGGCGAGCTCGCCGAGCATGGCGCGCACGCTCGCTGTCTGACACGCCCCGTGGCGGCGATATCCCCACCACGCCTCGGTCATATCCTCGTGCATCGCGTAAACTTTGGTCGTCGTCGACCCTACGTCCAGTCCTACTAACAACGCCATAATGCTCCGTCTCTCGCATTTTTCCTGCTAGAGATATACCACTCTACGTAATACAACAGACTGTTGTATTTAAACTCCGTATAAATAGCGGCTGCCGAAACGCTTCAGCAGCCGCCGAATGCACCAACAGATTGTTCTGCGCGCTAGCACGTCGGGCAACGGAGCAGCACGGGCCCTCCGGTCATGCGCACCGCTCGCGCCCGCGATGTCGCCGAGCGAGCTATCCACGCTTAGGGCTCCAACCAAGCAAGTCGCCCGCGCTCAGCAGATCCCTAAGCGAGCTACTCGCACTCAGGAGCCATAGCCTGCTCCAAGAGCTCGGCATGCTCCTCCTCGAAAACCGTCCCCACAGGGAAGGCGCGACGGAAGACGAAGCGGGAAATCGGACCGGCTACCAAAAGGTTCCACGGCAGCGCCATCACAAAATTATGCGGGATGTTGATCATCCAGATCGCAGGCACGGAATACAGGTTCGCAAGGATGCCGCCGGGCATGTGCGTCAGACCCTCGCAGGCACCGTACAGCGACATGATGATAACCATGGGAACGACCATGCAGGAGCTGACGGCGAGCGTCATGGCAAGCGGCGAGCTCTTGCCCGGCGTGACCAAGTACTTAAAGGCGAAACCCTTGGCGAGCGGGCTGGCGACGAACCAGTCGCAGCACATGGCAAAAATGTAGGCAACGGGGAAGCCGAGCCACGCAGCGGCAACGACCTCGCCGTTGATGGCCCCGTGCTGCAGGGCAACGTTGTAGATGCTCATCCAGAGCACCATGCAAAAGCACATGATAAAGGTGAACAGCAGGCTCTCTCGTTTGTTGATAGGCATGAAGGGCAGATTCCTTTCTGTGTTACGCCGCGGCACCACGCAACAAAAACGGGCGGGCAAGATGGAGCTGTTGGGACTTCATCTCGCCCGCCCGTGTTACGCGCGTCTGCGACTACTTATGTGGTGGAACCAGCCTAGCACGAAACGCATGCGCTTCGTAAGCGTTGAGTTTATGAAGATGCAGGGCACCGATAATCCCCCGACCCCATAAGTTGCGGTGGAATACGGACTGTTTTGACCCTTTAAGCAGCAATTCAGTCCCTATTTCACCGCAACTCATTTGGTGCAAAGTAACCTGTCCCCCTTGCACCAATTAGCTGGTATGGCGCCAGCGAGGGTCGGTGAGGGTTCTCGCCACGCCCAAGCCAACGGGCAGAAACGCCACGATGAGCACTGCGCGCACAAACCAGCCGAGCATGTTGACCGTGTCGAAGGTGCACATGTAATACATAGAGCGATAGAGATACAGACCGGGCACCATAATGACAATCGAAGGCACCGTGAGGGCGATGCGCGGGTAGGTGAGCTTGACTTCGGCCAAGCTTGCCAGCAGACCCGATACCAGCGCGCCGATAAACGCTGCTGCCTCGGGAGGCATTCCCGTGCTGAGGCCCAGGAAGGGAATCATCGTCGGCGCATCGACAAGGGTCAGACGCAGGGTATTGGACACGGCGCCGATCAACCCAGCTGCCGCGGCCATCTTTACCGGGCTGTTGAACATCACCGAGAAGCCGAATACGCCAACGAAGCTCATCACCACGCGCAGGAGCGTAAGGGCAAGCGGCGAAAGGCCCAGTGGGGCAAAGTCGTCCGGCGCCAGGCCAACACACTCGGCAACCATCCAACCTACGAGCGTCGCCATCACAATAATCGATACGGCATATGAAAGGCGCTCGATACCGCTTCGCATGTCGAGCTTGGCGATGTCGAGGCCCGCCGTAATGAGCGGAAAGCCGGGAATCACAAAGAGCATGGCGCCGATATAGCCTTCTTGGTGCGACATTGCCCCCGGTATGACCTGGCCAAGGCCGAGCAATGCCAGCAGATACGAAACGCAAGCGAGCGCAACGCCGGTCGTCAGCGCGCTGAACTGACCAAGGCCTTGCTTGAGAATATGGGAGCGGGCAAAGTTGCCGACACCCGCGCCCACAAACGCGCAGGCCATCTCGATAGGGCCGCCGCCGAGCAAAAAGACGAAGGCGCCGCAAGCACAAGCTGCCGCAAGGCCCTGTTGCCAGGGAGAGTAATCGGGTTTTGAACTCTCAACGGTCTTGAGCATCTCGTGGTATTCGTGCACGGTAAACCGGCGCCCATACGTCTCGATTTCCTTTAAGAAGCTCTCCATCATCCAAATGCGATGGGTATTGACTCCCGTTGTGGGCAGGCTGACAACCTCGTTAAAGCAGTGGCCATCTTCGATGCAGGTGCACTCAAACGACAGAAGACTTAAGTCAACGTGGATGGTGACACCGAGTACGGCGGCAACACGATTCATGGTATCGCGCACGCGCCAGGCACCCGTTCCGCTTGCCAGCATAAGCATGCCGGTGCGGCAGATGATGGATGATTTATCGGTGAGCGGCGCATCGACGGCAAGCTCATCGCCTGCCGTCACGATCTGGTGCCAGTCAGTTTTCATATGGAGCGCGCCGGCACGAACGCCGTGGTGCATGGGGGCTCTCGAAAGCGGCGAGTCAAGGCGCGAGGGCTGTGGGGGCTCCGTTGATTCGCCCTCGTCCTCGTCGGGCTCTTCATCGACCAGATCAAATGAGTCAAGCGGCGCCGGCTCGCGACGATCGATCAGCTCCTCATCCTCATCGTCAAAGTAATTGAACTGATCGAGCATGTCCTCTTCGATTGCACGCTCGCTCGCGTCGTCCATATAGACACTCCCTTCCTCCCGACTAACCCCCATCCTAAGCAGCAACGGCTAAAGGAAACATAAAAGAGACGGCTGTCATGCGAGCCATGTGCGCAATGACTACCCAAAGCAATCCGTCCCCCTTGCACCAATGACTTGACAAGGACTGTCCCCAAGTGCCGGCACAAGAGGAACGTCCCTAAGTGCCAACCAAGGCAACGCCGCAGGTAGAGGACGGACAGCGAGCGACATCCAGCTTGACAGCCAAGGCAACGCCGATGCCTTGGCAACGACAGCGAAAGCCCGCCAGAGCGAGCAAGGTGCCTTGAAACGAGGCGGCATTGACCTTTTGGTCATGCCGCCGAAGTTGAAAGGCAGATTGCCGCTCTGGCGGGCTTGCAGCGTCAACTGGTTACGCGGGTTGGTAAACCCGCGTAACCCCCTAGTACATCTTTGCGCCGGCGGGGATGGAGGCGTCGAGCTGGATCAGGTTGAGGCGCTCCTCGCCCTCCTCCTCGTGGACAGCGCTGATCAGCATGCCGCAGCTGGGAATACCCATCATCTTGCGCGGAGGCAGGTTGGTGATGGCGAGCAAGGTCTTGCCAACCAGGTCCTCGGGCTCGTAATAAGCGTGAATACCGGAGAGGATGGTGCGGTCGGTGCCGGTGCCGTCGTCGAGCGTAAAGTTCAGCAGCTTCTTGGACTTCTTGACGGCCTCGCATGCCTTGACCTTCACAGCGCGGAAGTCGCTCTTGGAGAAGGTATCAAAGTCGACGAACTCCTCAAACAGCGGCTCAACGGCGATCTTGGAGTAATCGAGCGTGGGCTTAAGCGACTTAACGAATGGGCTCGCGGCGTTGCCGGCCTCGGCAGCCTTGGCGGCAGCGGCACCGGACTGGAAACCCTTCTCGGGCTTCATGTGCGGGAACAGCAGCACGTCGCGGATAGAAGCCTGGTTGGTAAGCAGCATGACCACGCGGTCGATACCAATGCCAATACCGCCCGCGGGAGGCATACCGTACTCGAGGGCGCGCACGTAGTCCTCGTCATACTCCATGGCCTCATCGTCGCCGCCGGCCTTCTCGGCCATCTGGGCGGCAAAGCGCTCGGCCTGGTCGACCGGGTCGTTGAGCTCGGAGAACGCGTTGGCGTACTCGTGGCCGGCAATAACCAGCTCAAAGCGGTGCGTCAGGCGCGGGTCGTCCTCAAAACGCTTGGCAAGCGGGCTGACCTCGATGGGGTAATCGCACACGAAGGTCGGGTTGACGATGGTGTCCTCGCCCAGCTCATCGTAGATCTCGGCGATAATCTTGCCGGCGGTCCACTCGGGCTTAATCTCCAGGCCCTTCTCGCGCGCGGCGGAAGCAAGCTCCTCGACCGGCGTGTCGATGGTGACCTGCTTGCCGAGCACATCGGAGACGATGTCGGTCATGGGACGGCTGGCCCACTCACCAGAAAGGTCGATGGTCTGGCCCTGGTACTCGATGACCTCGGGGTTGCCGATGGCCTTGTTAGCCGCCTTAATGACGCCCTGGGCGAGCGCCTTCATGCCCTCGAGGTCGGAGAAGGCACGGTAGGCCTCCATCGTGGTGAACTCGGGGTTGTGAGTAAGGTCCATGCCCTCGTTACGGAAGATGCGGCCGATCTCGAACACGCGCTCAAAACCACCGACGATGCAGCGCTTGAGGTGCAGCTCGGTGGCAATACGCAGGTAGCACTCCTGATCGAGCGCGTTGAAGTGGGTAATGAACGGCTTGGCAGTAGCGCCGCCCTGGATGGTCTGCAGGATGGGGGTCTCGACCTCCATGTAGCCGTCGGACTCCATAAAGCGACGGAAGGTGGAGAGAATCTGCGAACGCTTACGGAAGGTCTCGCGAACGTCGTCGTTGGCGATCAGGTCAACATAGCGCTGGCGATAGCGGGTCTCCTTGTCGGAAAGACCGTGGAACTTCTCGGGCAGTGGACGAACGGCCTTGGAAAGCAGGATCGCGCTCTTAGGGGCAACGGAAAGCTGGCCGCGCTGGGTGCGCACGACCACGCCGGTCACGCCCAGGATGTCGCCCAGGTCGAGGGCCTTGAGCGTATTCCAGGCAGCCTCGTCCATGTCGTTGATGCGGCAGAACAGCTGAATCTCGGCAGTCGCATCGCGCACGACGATGAACATTATCTTGCCCTGGCCGCGCTTGGCGACCACGCGGCCGGCGATCTTCACGACGTCCTCGGTGTCCTCGCCATCGGCAAGCTCGGCGTACTTAATCTCGATATCGGCGACGTAGTCCTCAAGCTCAGAGTGCTCGGGATAGGGGTTCTGGCCCGCCTCGAACAGGGCGGCGCGCTTGGCCAGGCGGGTGGCGCGCTCGTCGTTGAGCGTCGATGCCTGATCGGCGGCGTTCTGGTTCTCTGCCATAAGTTAGCTCCTCAAACTAAAACGCTCCCCAGGATTCGGTCCCAGGGAGCGAAAACATACCTTTACGCGGGACCGTGGTCTAGCGTGCGATCTTGGCGATGGTGTAGACGCGAGTCTTGCCGGAAGGCGTAACGACCTCGACGGAGTCGCCCTCGCCGTGACCGATGATGGCGTGACCGACCGGAGACTCGTTGGAAATCTTGTGCTCGAGCGAGTTGGTCTCGGTGGTACCGACGAGCGTGACTTCCATGACCTCGCCGTTGGGATCAATCAGCGAAACGGTGGAACCGATGGAGACGGTCAGGTCGCCCGTGGTGGCAGCAACCTGAGCGTTGGCGAGGATGGCCTGGATCTCGGCGATACGAGCGGCGTTCTGGGCCTGCTTGTCCTTAGCGGCGTCGTACTCGGAGTTCTCCGAAAGGTCGCCGAACGCGCGGGCTTCCTTGATGTCCTCGACGATCTCCTTGGCGTAATCGCCCTCACGCCAAGCGAGCTCCTCGACGAGCTTTTGGCGGCCCTCAGCGGTCAGTACGATCTGGCTTGCGTCCATACGGATATCTCCCCAACTCTGATCAAACAATCAACTGTCAACAAAACGAAAAAGACCGGCTAGCCTGCGGGCAAGCCGGTCAGGTGCTCACCCCAAAGGGATGGGACTACTCTGCGTCCGCGTCGCTGTCCTCTGCCTGCTTCTTCTTGGCAGCAGCGAGCTTGGCCTCGAGCTCAGCGATCTCCTTGTCCTCCTCGGACTGCTCGACCACGACCTCCTCGGCCTGCTTGGTCTCGGCCTTATCGTCGCCCTCCATACCCTCGCGGATATTCTTGACGGTAGAGCCGAGGGACTTGCCGAGCTTCGGCAGGTTCTTGGGCCCGAAGATAATCAGGACAACGACGAGAATAATGATGAGCTCAGGAGCCCTCAGTCCAAACATGTAGACCTCCACAATACAGCGAGACAAGCTCGAATGAGTATACCGCGGGTATCGCGGTATCACAACACTAGCTAAAAAAAGGGACCGCAAGAAGCGGTCCCTCCTCATGCTCTGGTCGGGTTGACTGGATTTGAACCAGCGACCCCTGCGTCCCGAACGCAGTGCTCTACCAAACTGAGCCACAACCCGTTAGCTCGACTATAGTAACAAAGATTTTCGCCGCGTGCTAGAGAAATTTTTATTTCTTTGGCGCGTCGATTTGAACCGTGTTGGGAATAAGCTCAGTCGCGCAGGCCCACCAGCCACTTTGCTGGGCAGCATCGGCAAGCCTTTCGGCCGTGGCAGCGGTGTCGCAAATGGCAAACGAGCAGGCACCCGATCCGCACACATCTACAGCAACGGTTCCGTCCTGTTTACGCAGCCAGTCGAGGACCGTTTGAATCTGCGACTCCATCTGTGCGGAAATGACACCCAGGTTGTTATGGATGAGCGCATATGCCGTCTCGGCATCACCAGCACGCAAGGCAGAAGCTATCGCGCCGGGCTTGTCCGCAGGCACCGGGGCCTCGTCAAAACGTCGATAGGCTTCAATTGTCGAAACGCTTGCCTCGCGCGGCTTAACCAGTACGACGGGCGTCGCGGGCAGCGCGGGGTACTCAGTTGCCAGCACGTCTCCCCCACCTACGTAGAACGCAGGACTCGCGTGCAAAAAGAACGGGACGTCAGCACCAATGCCCCGCGCAATATCGTCGAGCGCTGGGTCGGTGCGATCAATGCCCCAGAGCTCCGCCAAGGCGACAATGACCGCGGCCGCATCCGTCGAGGGGCCGCCCAAGCCGGCGCACAATGGAATGCGCTTCTCAATCGTCACGCAGATGTTTGCCTCGCGACCATAATGCTCGGCCATAGCAACCGCAGCCCGATACGCCGTATTCTTTTGCATGGGAAAATCTGATGCTGGAACCGTCTGGACGGTCAGCGCCTGCGCCGGCGTGACCGTCACGGTATCGGAAAGACCGACGGCTGCCATCAGGGAATCGACCCTGTGGTAGCCGCGGTCATCGCGCTCGGTATGAACCCCCAGGTAGAGGTTGATCTTTGCCGGCGCGGAAAGAGTCAGGGACCAATCGGTCACCGTTAATGCTCCTCGAGCTGATTGCCGAGCGGGGTAAAGATATGCTCGCCGCTCTCGGGGTCGAACAGCTCGACCTGGCCGGTGAGGACATCGATGTACTGGTAGGACTGACGCGACTTGCGGCCGCGACGCTCGTCAACCTCGACAATGAAGACGGCCGGGTGGACGCTCTTGATGGTGCCCATGCGCTCGACGACGCGGGTACGGCCCATGTTGGCCTTCACCTTGACGCGATCGCCCACCATATCGGTCAGCTTCTCGTGGATGTCGTCGACGTGATTGACTTCCATCTCTTCCATGAACAGGGCCTCCAGAAGGTGCAATTCAAAAAGGGGATAATACCCCTAAGATAGACAAAACTCTAATACTATAGCACCCTGTTGTGGCCATACGCAAGTAGCTAAAAAAGCCCCGTCCCAAATACGTACCAGACGACAATCTCGCATGACCAGTTGTTACGCGGTTTGGTAAAACCGCGTAACCTAAAGGTTGTCGGTGTCCAAGACGATGGTGAATGGGCCGTCGTTGACCAGGTCGACCTTCATGTCGGCGCCAAAGATACCGTGCGCCACATGCTCAACGTCCTCGTGCACAAGCGTCAGGAAGTACTCGTAGAGCTCGTTGGCAACATCGGGCGCGCCTGCATCGGTAAACGACGGACGGCGACCGTGGCGGCAGTCAGCGAACAGTGTGAACTGCGACACCACGAGCACCTCGCCGTCGACATCGGCAAGCGCCAGATTGGTCTTGCCGTTCTCGTCCTCGTTGATGCGCAGGCCGCGGAGCTTGCCCCACAGCTTGTCGGCCTCGGCACGCGTATCGCCATGGCCCACACCCAGCAGCACCAGGTAGCCGCGTCCAATGCGGCCCACGCACTCGCCGTCGACCGTCACGCCGGCGTTGAGTACGCGCTGCACCACCGCACGCATGGCCTACTCCTCGCCCGTCAGCTTGGCGGACAGATGCTCGAGCGCATGGAATCGATGGCTGATGGCGTTCTTCTCATCCGCCGTGAGCTCGGCCATGGTCTTGCCCGGTGTGTCGACCGGCAGGAACAGCGGGTCATAGCCAAAACCATGGTCGCCGCGGCCCTCGTGCGCGATAACGCCCTCGCAGGCGCCCTCACCATAGGTGACCAGACCATCCGTGTCGATGAGCGCGACGACGCTCATAAAGCGCGCGGTGCGATCCTCGTCTGCCACGCCTTCCAAGTTAACGAGCAGCTTGGCGTTGTTGGCGGCATCGTCGCCATGCACGCCCGCATAGCGCGCGCTATACACGCCCGGCTCGCCGTCCAGGGCATCAACGACCAAGCCCGAATCGTCGGCAATGGCCATAAGGCCCGTCTCCTCGACCGCGGCTTGGGCCTTGATGATGGCGTTCTCCAAAAACGTCGTGCCGTTTTCCTCGGGATCCTCAAAATCACCCAGCTGGCCGAGCGCCACAAAGCGAACCTCGGGCATGACCTTGCCCAAAATGGCCTCGATCTCGGTGAGCTTATGAGCGTTTCCGGTTGCCACGACGATGGTCGCCGCCGGGTCGAGGGTGTCGATGTCAATCTTCTCAAGTGCCATGACTGGCCTCCTTGTCTCTATATCAAGCCGCGTGAGGGGCGTTTGGGCACTTGACCCCTCCCCTCTCAGGCGATCGGACCTTTCAACGCAGCATTTCAGCAGATAAAACCTACCAAAATAAACCTGTCCCTTTTGGCAGGTTAGGCGATGGCTTGGCGCTGAAGCTCGATGAGCTCGGCGACACCCTTGTCGCCCAGGTCGAGCAGGGCGTTGAGGCGTTTGCGGTCGAAGGGCGCCTGCTCGCCGGTGCCCTGGAGCTCGATCATCTCACCGGTATCGGTGGCGACGAGGTTCATGTCGACCTCGGCATGGCTGTCCTCGGAATAATCGAGGTCAAGCAGCGTATTGCCGTCGACAACGCCCATGGAGATGGCAGCCACCTGGCCGGTAAGCGGGATGCGCTCGATCTTGCCCGCCTCGACCCACATGGCGAGGGCGTCGTGCAGCGCCACCCAGGCGCCGGTGATGCTCGCTGTACGCGTGCCGCCATCGGCCTGAATCACATCGCAGTCGACGGTGACGGTGTACTCGCCGAGCGCCTTCATGTTGACGACGGTACGCAGGCTGCGGCCAATGAGGCGCTCGATCTCCATGGAGCGACCCTTGCGGTTGGCGTGCTCACGCGTGCAGCGCTTGCCGGTCGACGCCGGCAGCATGGCGTATTCCGCGGTCACCCAGCCGGCCTTAGCTCCCTTTCGCCAGCCCGGCACGCCCTCCTCGATAGTGGCGGCGCACAGCACGCGCGTGTCACCGAACTCGGCCAAACACGAGCCGTGGGCGTGCTTCATGACGCCACGGGTGAGCTTAACGGGGCGCAACTCGTTGGCGGCGCG
>CAUCCR010000015.1:0-21393 GCA_958441355.1 uncultured Collinsella sp.
GGTTGTATTGCTCGTTGATGGGTACGATGCGGCGTGGTCTCGCCGTGCGAGCGCGAGGAACGCTTCCGACGCCGATCCGGCAGAACTACTTGACCGTGCGCTGTTTGACGCCATTGCCACTGCGCGCGATTCGTTGCGGCTGACGTGTCTGATGGGGGAGTGTTCCGGTCCCGCCGAAGCGGCGCTTTCTTCGCGCGGCTGCTCGTGTTGTCTGACGACGCCGCTGTCGGCGTGGTGTGACCGTTGGTTCGGTTTTTCGGATGCCGAGGTCGAGGCTCTGTTGAATCATGCTGGGCGCGAGGAATACCTGGATGATGCGCGTGAATGGCTCGAGGGATATCGGTTTGGCAGGGCCTATTGCTCGAGTCCAGAGCGTGTGATCGGTTTTCTGGGCCGAGGCTGCACGGCGCCTGTGCGTGCCGATCTGTATGGATATGCCGATTGTCTGAGTAGGGTAGTTGCCGGGTGGAATCTCGACCGCCTTTCGGTCTTGTTTGATTTGCTCGAGGCCCATGGGTGCGCTGAGGTCCCGCTTTGTTTGGGCACTGCAGAGCCAGATGTCTCGCCTGACGATGGCATGTGGGCAGCGCTGTATCTGTCCGGTTTTCTCACGACGGATATGACTGAGGAGCCGGAGCATGGCGATCGGCTCCGTGCTTTGCGATTGCCCAATAAAGAGCTTCGTCAGGCCTTGCGTCTAGTGATTGTTGAGTGGTTTGAGTGCGCTGCCGAAGACATTCGAGACGTCGATGCGTTTCGCGACGGGCTGTGCCATGGGAACGAGGATACCGTGAGGCGGGCGCTAAGCCGCATCCTGGGGGATGCGGGTATCGGTGAGACCGACCCAGATAAGCCGCTGCCATATCATCTGCTCTTGCAGGGGCTCTGCTTTGGCTTGCCGGGCTATGCCAATCCTGCTTCGAGGCGAAAGTGTGGCGCGGGTCGCTGGGACATCCAGGTTTTTCCTACGGGCGCTGTGTTCGACGTAGCTGACACGATCGGCATGCTGGACGAGCGCCCGCTTATAACGATCAATATGATGTATGACCCCGATGTGGATGCGCTGGGGTTGGAATTGCTGGCCGTGCAGTCGCTACTCGACATAGAGCGCGACGGCATCGACGAAATTCGTGTACCACGCCCCGGCGTTGGCCGCATGCGCTGGGGGTTCGGTTTTGATGGGCAGCATGTGGCTACGGTGTGCCAACGGCTTTAAGCGCCGAGGTGTTTCCGGCTTCCGTTACTCGGTGTCCTTCATGGGCGGCATGGGCTTCCAGTTGGGATCCTTGATGATCTTGCGGGCGTCCTTCATGCCGCGCCGCAGCGCCGGAATGCCGGTCTTAAAGCACTTATCGACCGCAGCCAGGCGAATGAATTCCTTGCAGAAGGTCGCGGCATTGCCCAGGCGGAACAGCATGGGGTGGTAGTCACCGTAGATCTGCATATAGCGAGCGAGGAAGCCTCGGTTGCGCATGATGTAGTAACGGTTGGTGTCGCTCGTA
The DNA here is from genome assembly GCA_958441355.1 of uncultured Collinsella sp. Lineage (GTDB taxonomy): Bacteria > Actinomycetota > Coriobacteriia > Coriobacteriales > Coriobacteriaceae > Collinsella. The sequence continues at coordinate 1,503 of CAUCCR010000015.1, forward strand.
GAGTTGAGCTGGCGCTTGCCGGCGATATCCCAGTTAGAGACGGCGCGGGCGCGCTTGAGAACCACGTCGGCCACAACGGCGGCGGAGAAGTGTTGGCTGGCTACGTAGCCGTAGCAGGCATCGTCGCCGTAGATGAAGAATCGCGCATCGGGCAGGCCGATCTTGTCGACCACGCGGCGCGAGAACATGCCGCCCTCAAAGCATAGCTGGTTCATGGCGCGGTAGCCCTCGGGTCCCAGGTCCCACTTGGCGATGGGGTTAGGGATGCCGAGCGAAAGGATGAGCTGGTACTGCCAAAAGAAGGCGCCGCCATCAAAGTCCAGGCGCGAACCCTGGATAACATCGTAGCGGTCGGTCCACTTGGCCAAGCGTTCGATGCCTTCGGGGATGACGAGCACGTCGTCGTCCATCACCCAGAACCACTGGGCGCCCAGGTCGTAGGCGCATTTGGTGCCGGCGGAGAAGCCACCTGCACCGCCGCCGTTTTCGAGCTGTGGTGCGTAGATGACGCGGTCGGTGCCGCCCTGCGCGTCGGGCTGCTCGGTGTCGATGCCCCACAGGTTGGCCAGGCGCTCGTTAAATGCGGCGCACATGGCCTCGGTCTCGCGCGAATTTTCGTTATCGACAATCACGATGCGCCAGGGCGCGGCAGTGAGCTTGGTCATAGAGTCGAACAGGTTGGCCAGGAGTTCCTGGCGCTTATAGGTGACGACAACGATGGCGAGCTTGTCGATGGGGGCGGGAAGGGTTGAAGGCATGGGGCAATATATCCTTTCACGCGCGGCGGGCGAGCGCTGCACGGAAGCTATCGAATACGTCCTTGGGACTGTCCTATTGTAAAGGCTCGGCGCACCTTGGCGGCAAGCTTTGAATAAAACGCAGGAACCTGCCATGGGCCCGCCGCATGACGTGGGGCTGCTTTGCCCGCAAGAGGCTCCATAGATTATATAAACGCCCGCTGGCGCGCTGGCCCTTTGATACCATGAAACGACAGGTATTTCCTAAGGAGCACATTTGTCTACTAACGCCTCTGGCAGCCCTGTTCTGTCGCTGCTTATTCCCATTTACAATGTTCAGCGCTACCTGCGCGAGTGCCTCGATTCCGCCCTGGCGCAGACGCTCAAGGACATCGAGATCATCTGCATTAACGACGGGTCGACCGACAACTCGCCGGCGATTATCCGCGAGTATATGGAGCGCGATGGGCGCGTCAAGATGATCGACAAGGCCAACAGCGGCTACGGCGACTCGATGAACCGCGGCCTGGAGATGGCGCGCGGCAAGTACGTTGGCATCTTGGAGTCCGATGACTTTATGGTGCCCGACGCACTCGAAAAGCTTGTCTCGGCCGCCGATAGCAATAATGCCGACTTTACGAAGGCGAACTTTGATTTCTACTGGTCCAAGCCCGAGGAGCGCCGTTCGCTGCACGAGATGTTTAAGGCCAAGGACTGCGACAAGCCGGTGCACCCGAGCGACACGACGCAGTTCTTTAAGCAAAAGCCGTCGATTTGGTCGGCCGTGTACCGTCGCGATTTTCTTGAGCGCAACGGCATCAAGTTCTTGCCGACTCCAGGGGCATCCTTTCAGGACACGTCATTCGCCTTTAAGGTTATCGCGTGTGCCGATAAGGCTGTTTACCTGCATGATGCCGTGTTGTCGTATCGCCAGGACAACGAGAATTCCTCGGTCAATTCTTCGGCTAAGGTCTTTTGCGTCAATACCGAGTATGCCGAGATTGAGCGTTGGATTCGAGAGGATTATGCCCGCGACCACGCAAGCGGCGATGTCGCGCGCATGCTCAAGTTCAATCAACTCATTAAGTACGATTCGTATATGTGGAACTACGTGCGCTTGGCGCCTAAGTTCTATAAGGAGTTCCTGGTTCAGATGGCCAAGGAGTTCCAAGCGGCCTTGGACGCGGGGGAGTTTTCGCTTGACGACCTCAAGCCGTGGAAGCGCGCGAATCTCGCTGCCATCCTCAAAGATCCTGAGGGCTGGGTTGACGAGCATCCGAGTTTTGCGACGGATGGTGCCTTGGGGCGTGCTAAGTATTACGCCTCGGTTGGAGGCCCAGGCGTGGTCGCCGCCTTCCTCATCGAATCGCTGAGGGGGTAGGTCGGCATGGGAGAGGCCTCGTGTCCTAAAGCTACCATTGTCGTCCCTGTTTACAACTCTGCGCGCTCCATTCAGCGATGCCTCGATTCGCTGTTGGCCCAGTCCGAGCGCTCGATTCAGGTTGTCTGCGTCAACGACGGTTCGACTGATGATTCGTTGAACGTGTTGCGCCAGATCGCGCAGGCCGACGATCGCGTACTGGTGATTGACCAGGAAAACGCGGGCGTCTCGTGTGCTCGAAATGCCGGTATCGATGTCGCCGAGGGCGAGACCGTCTTTTTTGTGGACGCCGACGATTACATCGATGCCCAGACGGTCGAGCGCGTGCTGCATGCCATGGAGTCTGCAGATGCCGAGGCTGCCGTTTTTGGCGGTGTCTGTGAACCTGCCGATGCTGCCCCCAAACGCGTCCAGCAACTCATGAGCCCTAAAGCTGGTACCTTCGGTGCCCGTGATACCCAACTGCTGTTCCATTCGAATGCGCAGCCCTATGCCTGCCGTGCGGCTTTTTCGCGCGAGCTGCTCAATCGCGAAGGCATACGCTTCGCCCCCGGTTTGGCTTTGGGCGAGGATGTCGTGTTCCAGTTGGCAGCTTATGCGCTGGCTCCTAAGACAGTCGTCATGCCGGACAAGTTCTACCACTACGTGATGGAGAGCGAATCGGCGACGCACGAGTTCAACAGTGCCGAGGCGCGCGCCAAAAAGCTTGACGCCCACATGAGGATGCTCGAGGAGGTCTTGGAAGACTGGGCGGCCTATGGTCTTTTGGACCTGTGCCCCGGCGAGCTGATAACTTGGTTTTTAGACCTCATTGTGTTCGACCTGGCGCGCTTGGATGCCGATGACTTCCATCGCGTGGCGGCTCGCGTCAACATGGACCTCACGACGTTTTTGGGAACGGAGTGGGCGGATGTGCCTGCTAAGGGTGCCGTTCGCCGTGTTGCCCACAAGCTCGTTGCAGTGACCTCGGGCGTTTCGATGGCAGATGCCACGCTGTTCTATCTTTCGACTCGCGGTCTCAAAGCCTGCCTGGAGCGCTTTATCTAATTCCAAGCGCTGCCGCCCGCCGCAACTCGGCTGTTAAAATAACCCTGTTACACGCTATCCAACAGGAGGTTCTCTTGCAGAACTCTGATACCCCTAAAGTTTCGCTGCTTGTTCCCATCTGCAATGTTGAGCGCTACCTGCGCGAGTGCCTCGATTCCGCCGTTGCGCAGACGCTCAAGGACATCGAGATTATCTGTATCAACGACGGCTCCACCGATAGTTCGCCAGATATCATCCGCGAGTACATGGAGCGCGACTCCCGTGTAAAGATGATCGACAAGGCCAACAGCGGCTACGGCGACTCGATGAACCGCGGCCTGGAGATGGCGCGCGGCGAGTACGTGGGCATCCTTGAGTCCGACGACTTTATGTTTGAGGGTTCGCTCCAAAAGCTGGTCGCCAAGGCCGATGCTGAGCATGCCGATGTGGTGAAGGGCGACTTTTACCTGTATTGGTCCACGCCCAGCGAGCGCCGTGAGCTGTTTGGGATCATCGACGAGCATATGACGGGCGCCGCGTATCGCCCTGTCGATCGCCCGGGCATCTTCTACCGCAAACCTTCCATTTGGTCGGCTATCTATCGGCGCGAGTTCCTCAACGACAATCAGATTCGGTTCCTTCCCACGCCGGGTGCCTCGTATCAGGACGCAGGCTTTAACTTTAAGGTTTGGGCTTGCGCCGAGCGCGCCGCGTTTATTGCGGACCCCATTTTGTGCTATCGCCAGGATAACGAGAAGAGCTCCGTTAATTCGCCCAACAAGGTGTTTTGCGTATGCGACGAATATGCCGAGATGCAGCGCTTTTTGGACGAGCGTCCCGAGCTCAAGGTTCAGCTCCAGGGCATTTTAATGCGCATGAAGGTCGATACGTACCGTTGGAATGATGAGCGTCTGGTCGAAGAGCTGCGTGAGCAGTTTTGGAAGAAAGCCTCGTCCGAGCTCAAGGCCGATTGGGATGCCGGTCGCTTTGACCTGTCGCTGTTTGATCCGCGTGGCGAGACCGACTTGCGCCTGATGGTCAAGTCGCCTCGCGCCTATATTGATTCGCGCTTTGGCTTTAAGAAGCCGGGCAAGATCAATACGTTTAAGCATTACTTTAAGATTGGCGGCCTGCCGCTGGTGTGGCACGTGCTGACGTATCAGCGCACCTACGGCGACAACCCGCACCCTGATGACGTTCCCGCCGCACAGTAGGAGCGAGTGATTATGGCTACCCCCAAGATTTCCGTTGTCGTTCCCATCTATAACGTGGAGGAGTGCCTGGCTTGGTGCCTGGACTCCCTGCTTGCGCAGGATATGCCCGATTGGGAAGGTGTGCTGGTCAACGACGGCTCGCCGGATGGTTCGCGCGATATTGCGGCCGCTTATTGCGAAAAGGACGCGCGTTTTACGCTGGTCGATAAGCCAAACGGGGGCCTGTCGAGCGCCCGCAATGCGGGCATCGCTGCGTCCACGGCGCCTATCGTTGCATTTTTGGATTCAGACGACCGCTTTACGCCCGATGCATGCCGTGTGATCGTCGATGCCTTTGAGCGCGAGGACTGCGACGTTTTGACCTTTGGCGCGAACCCGTATCCGCTGGAGGCGGGGTATCCGTGGCTTAACTATGTGCTGAGCCCGCGTGATGTGTCGTTTGTGGGCTATAGCTCTGACCTGCTGTTTAAGGAAGCGTCTCGCCCCTTTGCATGGCGCACCGCCTGCAAGCGTGAGTTTTTGCTGGGCAACGGGATCGTGTTCGACGAAACCGTTAAGTATGGCGAGGACCAGGTCTTCGATTTTGCCGTGTACGGTCGTTCGCATAAGACCGCGCTTATCTCGAACAAGCTGTATGACTACCGCGTGGCGCGCAAGGGTTCGCTCATGGACACCATGCGCTACGACGACGAGACACGTCTGCTGGAGCACGTGAAGATTTACTCCGCGGTGCTGGCTGACTGGCAGCGCGACGGTCTCGATGCTCAGCACGCCGATGACCTGGCATATTTCCTGTGCGATCTTGTGCTGTACGATGCGCTCAGGCTTCTGGGTACGGGCTGCGGCAAGGTGTTTGCTGCCGTTTCCGTGGCGCTTGCCGGTTCTGCCGTGGGCAACGATGCCGCGCTCGCGCAATGTGCCCCGTCTGTTGCTGCTATGGTGCGTGCGGCGCTTGCCAGCAAGGCCCCCAATGCCCGTGCGTGCAAAAAGCTCATGTTCGATTACGACGTCTTGAGATTTGGGCGCCTGGGTGCCTGCAAACGCATGGCAGCGAACGCCCTGGGAAAGCGAGAATTGTAGATGAGTATCAAGCGTTTGGCACTTTGCCGCAGTCAGGGCCGTCTGTTTGTGCTGCTTCGTTTTGCCGGTCAGGATGTCGCCGCGCTTATTGAGCGGGAGGGTTCTCAAGCGTTTGCCCATGCGACGACGAACGGTTCTTGTGTGCCGTTGCTGGTGTCCCCAGTCGATCATGGCCGTGTGCTGGCGTTTTGCCCTTCCGTTTCCGATTACGAGCGCGAGCTCGCCGTCTTGGTGCTTCCGTTTTTGGATGGCTCGTCGATGGATGTCGTTTTTGCATCCGGTGGTCAAAGGTTGGGCTCCATTCGCCTTGATAGCCGCGTGGCCAAGTTGGAATCCAAGATTAACTACAAAGCAAAGCCTGCGCTGTGCGCGCTTATCCGCGATGCGCAGCGTGGCGAATGCTGCGGTCGCTACGAGATCGATGGCATTCGCTATTTACCGGCAGACGCCGGCGCGGTGTGGCGCTATGAGGTTGCCTGGGCGGGAGACCCCCAGTGCGCACCTGAGCTCCAGATCTTCGATACGCATATGAATGCCATCGATGTCACTGTGCATGTGTTTGAGTCGCAGGTCGATGTTCCTCAGCGCAACGGTTGCCGCGTCAATAAAACGTATCTGAGCGTTGAGATGCCTCAGGATATACGAGATTTTGTCGCGATTGTGAGCGATCCCACGGAGCAGATCCAGAGCGGGTTTTGCGCCATGGATGGTCGCCTGTACAACGGCATGTTCGATGACAGCTGGAACCGCATGAAGGACGCGCGTGCAGACGACGCAGCTTATCGACGTTGGTTTGAGCAACATCGCGCAAAGCCGGGCGATTTGGCGTGCCAGCGTGTCGCTTCGGCGGCCTTTGCCTATAGACCGCTCGTGAGCATTGTGGTGCCGTGCTACAAGACTGATCGGGTCTACCTGCGCGAGCTGCTGGACTCGGTGCTAGCCCAGAGCTATGACAACTGGGAATTGCTCCTTATGGATGCCTCACCTGAATGGGATGCGGTTGCCGACCTTGCGGCAGGCGCCCACGACGAGCGCGTTCGTCGCTTTGGGCTGCCCGGCAACGGCGGCATTGTGGTCAACACCAACGCGGGTATTGAGCAAGCGATGGGCGACTACATCGCGTTCTTGGACCACGATGACATTCTGGAGCCGGACGCGTTGTTCCACTATGTTGCCGCGCTGAACAATGCTGCCGAGGGCGAGCGTCCCCAGGTCCTGTTCTGCGACGAGGACATGTTTCAGAAAACGGGGGAGTGGGGCCAGCCGGTCTTTAAGACCAAGCTCAATGTAGACTTGCTCTATAGCCATAACTGCGTGACGCATTTCCTGATGGTGGAGAAGGCGCTTATCGATCGTATCGGCACGTCCCCAGAAGACGTTGCGGGTGCCCAGGACTACGACCTGACGCTCCGCTGCCTTGCGGCGGGCGCGCGGTTTGAACATGTTGCGCACGTGCTGTATCACTGGCGCGTTCATCCGGGGTCGACCGCCGATGGCTCTGCCGATAGCAAGCCGTATGCTATTGAAGCCGGTCGTCTTGCGCTGCAGCGCCACTTTAACGCGCTGGGCATTTGCGGAACGGTCGAGGAGACCGAGACGCCGTTTGTCTACCGCATGCGCTTTGCGCTGCCGGAGCCTGCGCCGCTGGTGAGCATTGTGATTCCCACCAAGGATCACATTGAGACGCTTGACGCCTGTGTGATGTCGATCGCCCAGAAGGCCACGTATACCAATTACGAGATCGTCTTGGTGGAGAACAACAGCGAAGCCCCGGAGACGTTTGCGTATTACGAAACCCTGTCAGAGCGCGTGGCTGCAGCATCCGAAGGCAAGGGCATCGCGCGCGTTGCGTACTGGCCGGGTGAGTTCAATTACTCCCAGATCATTAACTTTGGCGTGGAGCATGCCAAGGGTGATTACCTTCTGTTGCTGAACAATGATACCGAGGTCATAAGCCCCGACTTTATCGAAGAGATGATGGGCTATCTGCAGCGTCCCGATGCGGGCGTGGTGGGCGCCAAACTCTACTTTGCCGACCATCTGGTGCAACACGCTGGCATATTGGTTGGTGTGCGTGGCGCACTTGCCCATGCCAACCAGGATTTCTCGGCAAAGCGCGAGGGCTATCTTGCCCGCGCCGTACGTCCGGGTAACTTTAGCGCCGTAACAGGTGCCTGTCAGATGGTGCGACGCGACGTATTTGAGCAGGTCGGCGGCTACAACGAGGAATTTGCCGTCGGTTTTAACGACGCTGACTTTTGCCTGCGCGTGCGGGAAGCTGGCTACCGCACCATCTTTACGCCCTATGCCGAGCTGTACCACTACGAGTTCACCTCGCGCGGCAGGGAAGAGGCCAACGAGGAGAAGCTGCGCCGTTGGAAACGCGAACAGGCACTGTTCACGCAGCGCTGGCCGGAGTTTTTCTTGACGGGTGATCCATGGTTGGGGCCTAACTTGTCTTCCGAGAGTGAGTACTTCTCGCTTTAGACAATGGTTGTTAGAAGGCCCTCAGCTTGACTTCGCCATGAGTTGGGAAGAAGGCAGCGTTTAGGCTATTTGTTAGTTTACATTACGATGGCTCGATACTTCTACGATAAGTTTGTACAGGCTTATACAACTCGATATAATCCGATATAGTTGCGATAAACTAATAAAGCTAAGATTGACCGATAATCGATTTCCTTGAGAGGCAAACAAGTGAGCGCCACAATATTCCATAACCCGTTTCGTCCCACTGCCGGCGCTGAGCCTCCGCGCATAATTGGTCGTGATGATATTGCCCTTGAGTTTACCGAGAGTTTGAATTCGGGAATTGGTGCACCTGCGAGGCTCATGCGCGTTGCCGGGCCAAGGGGTTCCGGAAAAACTGTTTTGCTCTGTGATCTTAGAGATCGTGCACGAGAGCTTGGCTGGAAGACGGCTATTGTTTCTGCTGGTCCCAACCTATTGCTGGACCTGAAGGATCAGATTGCAGAATCCTCCCTTGCGACCAATGCTTCAGTCGGCGTAAATGCCGGCTTTGTTTCCGCTAAATTCGACGTTGTGCCAAAAGAGTCGAGTCTTAGAAAGTTGCTTGGCTCGGCCGCAAAGTCTTCCAAGGGCCTGTTTATTGCAATAGATGAGGTGCAGGATGCCCCGATTGACGATATGCGCGCTATTGCTTCTGCTGTGCAGCTTCTAATAGGGGAGAAAGTCGATATTGCTCTCGCATTTGCCGGATTGCCCGCTGGTGTTATGGATCTTATTAACGGCAAGGCACTTACATTCTTGCGTCGTGCCCTCCCCGAAGATCTGGCGCCTATCAACCAGGTGGAGGTAGCGCTCTCTATGGGCGATAGCTTTATAGCGACTGGTTTGACCATAGAGGACGATCTGCTGTCGAGAGCCGCTAAGGCCACGAAGGGCTATGCCTATTTGGTGCAACTGGTCGGTTACTCCATTTGGCAGCGCGCCAACTTGCATCGTGTCAAAAGTGCCAACGTGAGCGAGCGCGATGTTATCGAAGGCATTGCGCTGGCAGAGGCTCGTTTTCACGATGTTGTTCACGAGCCCGCGATTTCTGGACTTGGACTCAACGATATCAAATATCTTTTGGCCATGTGCGAGGATAAGCAGCAGTCCAAATCATCTGAGATTGCTAAACGTATGGGTAAAAAGACCAATGAGGTCAGCTCTATTAGGGCTAAGCTGCTACAAAGAGAGGTTATTCAGGCTCCACAGAGGGGCTACGTGCAGTTTGCCGTGCCGGACCTAGATATCTATCTGCGAGAGAATGCCGCGGAGATTCTCGAGCGGTTCTAAATCAAGGCATGAATAGCCGCCGGTTAACTGCCTTTTTCGACTTGGCTCGCGTCCCCCCCCCGCGAGGACGTGCCCAAAGCGGCAATACTGATTGATTACGGAAGGGCATCTCAGGGTGCAATCGATATACTATTTGTCCAAATGAAAGGAAACCCATGCAGCTATCTGAGCAGCTTCTGCACACGACGATTCGCATCGAAGCTTCGTTGGCCTCGGGAGGTTGCTCAGTTGGAACGGGTTTCTTTTTCAAGTTCTGCGACGACGGAAAGACCTATGTGCCGGCAATCGTGACCAACAGGCACGTGGTCGAGGGCGCGTACGAGTATCGCGTCATCTTTTCGAGATCTGACGAGAACGGAAACCTGCTCAATATAAACGAGCAACTTACCATGCGGGGCTCCGAGAGCGACTGGATCGCACACCCTGACGAAAGTGTTGACCTGTGCGTCTTACCCATCGGTCCTGCACTGAATGGTTTTATCCGGGCGGGGAAGCATCTGCTTACCATACCGCTCAGCTTGGAGCTTCTGCCGACGGATAAGCAGATTCAAGACATGGGCTGTATGGACGAGGTGACCATGGTCGGATACCCCAACGGCATTTGGGATGAGGCCAACAACCTGCCGATCGTCCGTCGGGGTATCACGGCGACGCCCTATAGGTACGACTATCAGGGGCAGAAAGAGTTCCTGGTTGACATGGCGTGCTACCCGGGATCGAGCGGTTCCCCGGTCTTTCTCTACAACGAGGGTACTTATTTGGAGAACGATGCTGTGGTCATGGGCAAGAGGCTCTATCTACTTGGCATCCTTCGGGCTGTGCCCATCAGAACTCTTCTCGGAGACATCGCCGTATCCACGATTGCCCACGTGAGCGTTCAGGACATGTTGAATCTCGGCATCGTCATCAAATCCGAGCGTCTGAGGGACTTCGATCCCATCGTGAGGGAACGCTTGAGCGTTTCTGGAAATTAGTATTTATTTGGCTCGCCCGCTCTGATGCCGCCCCCGCACAGCTGGTCGGCCTCGGCGTCCATCACCGCGTTCACGACCTGCTCGGCGAGGCGCCTGAGCAGCTCCTGCATGTCGATGGCGCCGTCGTCGAAACGGGGCATGGCGAGCATGTCCGGCGTCGGGTCTGATAAGATTTCCATAGCGGTCCTCGTCCTTTCCTAGAACCTGTTGTTGTGGTGATTTCAGATTCTAGGACGAGGGCCGCTCTTCGTTAAGCGGCCGCTGGGGCGTCACCCTTACACCAACATTTTCGACGCGATCGGCCGCTTCGTGGACTTCGTGCGCGACGTGTGTGCTGAGGATGCTCTGGAAGAGAATCTCCGTTTTGTGTTTGATGCCCTGGACGGTAAGTGCACGCCGCGTGAGATTATTCGCAACTACTTCCTCAAAGATTTCTACAAGGATCACTGCTCAACCTACCAGAAGCGCCCCATCTACTGGATGCTTGATTTCGGTAAGAAAAACGGCTTCAAGTGCCTTATTTACATGCATCGCTACCAGCCAGACCTGCTGGTCCGCGTACGCACTAATTATGTCCATGAACAGCAAGAACGGTACCGCACGCAGCTCGCTCACCTAGAGGAAGCCGTGGCACAAGTTGATATCTCGCAACGCGTAAAGTTGAACAAGCAGATCAAGAAGCTCAACGATCAGCTCGCTGAGACTATAACCTTTGGGGAAAAGATTCACCATTTAGCAGAACAAATGATTGCGATCGGACTGAGGGATAAGCGTGATCGATTTCGGCATCTTTGCCATTGACGGGGTGAAGAGGTTCTTGTTCGACGCCCTGCGCATCGATGGGTGCGAGTTCGGAGATATGCAGCTGCGTTTTCGCAGCGACGAGGTTGGGACGTACGCCGATGTCCGGGAGAGGCTGGGGGAGTCCCTCGCCCCGACGACCTGCTGCTGCACCTCAGGCACGTCACGGCCAACACGGATGGCTGCGCGTCCATTCGCGAGAGCGGGATTCTCGGAATCGGGGACGTGCTCTCGCGTCCTAGTGCGCTTACGCGTCTTTTCGAGGGCTGCGGGGTTCATTTCGACAAGGCGAGCCGAACCGTGTCTGTCGACGGGAGAAGGCTCAGCCTGGACCTGGTCGATGATGCCTTCCTCGGACGGGAGTCCTCGGAGCCGATAGATGGACTTCTGTACATTCTGGCGGAAGACTCCCTCGTGAACTCCTTCATCCACAAGTCGTGCATCCGGGAGTACTCCACGCTTTCGCGGTATCCCGAGGCCATATGGGCTCTGGAAGAGGTCGTCGGGCATGGGAACGAGGCGGTCTGGAGATGGAAGGACGCCGCGCGCCCATATGTTGTCGAGTTCACCGCGACTTTGAAGGAGCTCGATCTGTGTCGACTCCAGCCGGACGATGGGATGGGTTTTTGCAGGGCGGCGGTTTGAAGGAGTCCGTATTCAATAATCTGGTTTACCAGGCGCTCGGGGTCTGCGTGCGGGGTGCCCGCGAGGTTATCGCCTCCCTGCCTGCTGGCGGCGGGGTGCCCCGTCGTCGATCGTTCGGATAACCCCTCTGGATGAGTTCTGCGGCGACCCCGAAGCTGGCTTGGATTCCATGTGCGATAGGGAGGGGCGTTGTCGGATTTGCGACGAAGACGCTGTGGAGTCCCTGTCGGCGTTCCTTATCGCTAATGGGTATCTAGGGGAGGGCTTCTCGGGATAAAACGGGTTTCGCTTGGTCTAATGCGTAGGATGACCAGTTTCGTGTTGTCCCAGCAGGGAATTGCCCGACGGATCAGATTGCGGAAACATGGGGTTCCGATGCATGGGGTAGGCGAGGGGTCGTCGCCCTGATGTGCGAATGAGCTTCACCCTGCTGTCGCATTCTGTCCGTATGGATAATGGCCGGCTTAAGGTGCCGGCCTCCTACCGGAGGAGGTTGCGACGTGCGCGCGATGATCGAGATTGAGTGGATGGACGGGCTTGTGACGAAGGTGCCGGAGTTCGCTCTGGGCGACGTATTCGGTGAAAGCGTTCAGGTAGAGCTCGATTTCAAGTTCGACGACGTGTCGGAGGGCCTCTGGGTCGAGGTGCGCCATCATAAACCGGACGAGGGCTCGGATGGCGACCCGCGCGAAAGGGCCTGTACGCTGCATGCGGACTGTCACTACGGTTTGGTCGACGCGGTCGACCTCGACCGTATCTTCTGCGTTCTCTTTGAGGGGCAGCCGAGGATCTGCCGCATCGCGGGGGAGCTCGTGAACCTCTCAAGGGCCTGTGCTATGGCTCAAGGTTGACGCGCTACTGAACGTTGTCGGTGCGCAGCCTCGCGTGGCGCTCGTAGGGGAAGTCCAGGTAGGTCAGCGCGTCGGCCTCTGCCTCCTGTTACCGTTCATGGGAGATCGGTCAATTGGGAGCGCGGTGGAAATCCTGGACCGTGTTCCTACGCTCCAAAGACCTAGGCTTCTTCGGTACTGCATCGGGCTCATATAGCCCAGGTCGCTCTTGCAGCGCTTGTCGCGATACCAGACCAGATAGGCGTACAGCATCTTCATGAATTCCCCCATGCCAACATCGTCCCAGCCCCTTCCGTAGAAGAGCTCCACCTTCAGCCTGCCGAAGCCCTCCGTCCTTGAATTGTCGGGTGAGCACCCCTTTCTCGACATCGAGCGCGCGAGGTCCTGGGCGGCGCATAGCCGATCCGGCCCTGCCACCGGTAGTGGCCGCCGCGGTCGCTGGCTTACGCCTTGAGGAAGCGCGCCCGGGACCTCGGCCCCTACGAGGCATCGGCATTGTGCCAGCTTCGATCGGAGGCGGGCTGCTCGAGCCTCATGACCGCATACGACCTCAAAGAGGACTTCTTCGACATCTACGACGAGCACCCGCTCTCGCGGGAGGATGCCGAGGATGCATTCGATGCGTGGAAGGCATCCATCCCCGATGACAAGGCCTACGATCCCTTCCGGGGGCTTGCGAAGGCCGTGGAGAACCACCGCGAGTTCATATTTAACTACCGGGATTGTCCGAGCCGCATCTCGAACGGTTACACGGAATGCGCGAACCGCCTCATCAACGAGACTAACATGATGGGGCGTGGCCACTCCTTCGAGACGCTGCGCGCGCGTACGCTCTATCGCAGTTTGTCCCGTCACAGAGGTATGGCCCTACGCCTGTCATCTCGGCTGTCGGAACAGGAGTGGGTGCGGTTACCCCAAGTGTCGCTACGACGCTGCCTATCGCACCCGCCTGTCCGCGGCCCGTGAAGGGTTATGTCTCACCGCTGACGAGCTCGCCGCCATGGTCGCGATTGCGGTCCCTTTGTTTAGGCGGGGGCAGAGTTACGAGACCATATGGGCCACACATGCTGACGAGCTTCCTGTGTGCGTGCGCAGTGCCTGCTCCTATCAGGAGAGGGACAGGCGCGCCTTACCTGCTTCTCCCGCGAAAGGACCGTATGAGGAAGCGTAAGCGCAGGGATGTCGAAGGTGCTGGGCGCGACGGGGTTGACCGCACTGGCCGTACCTACGCCGAATTCGAGGCGCTCTCGCTTGCCGACAGGTCGCGCGTGGTCCAATGTGACTCCGTTGAGGGCTACGAGCGCAACACCTACGACATCCTGAGCGCACACATCGTGGCCCGGGCGTTCCAAATCTATTTGCGCAAGCGTCATGCCAGCTCCGGCAGCCATCGTTGCCTGCCTCGACCATATAGAGAGTCTCATAGGCTCTGTTGCTGCCTTCGAGGCTATCTTCGGCATCCTGCTAGTCGATTGAGGAGTCGAGTTCGATGATTGGAAGGGCCTGGAGCGCTGGTGTCTCGAAAGCGGAGCTCGGCGCTGCCGCGTGTTCTGCTGCGACGCGATGAGATCCAACCAGTAGTCGGCATGTGAGCGCAACCACGAGCAGCTCAGGCGCATTCTGCCCAAAAGCCGTAGTGGCGGTGCTCTGAGCCCCTACGACGTTGTAGTATGCTGCAGCCACGTAAACTCTTGCCCGCTTGCTGGACTCGCTGGCAGGTGTCCATTCGAGCTCCTCGGAGACCTGTTGCTGTGCGGCATCGGATGATCGCTTCGGGCTGTCCCTCGACAGCGAGCTCGCCGTCTCGCCCGATAAGGGGTCATCCCCGACGGGGTGGTACCAGGCCTACGAGCGGGGCGAAGGCTCTTGGGCCGCCGGGTGTCAGTGGTAGCGTGAAACTGAACACTTGTTCAGTTTCACGCTACCACTGACAGTTCGCAAGCTTCATTATGAATTCAGGGTACCTCATCTTGTCGATGCGGGATTGGCGCCCAGAGCCGGGGTCCCGCCAGAGTGCGATACGCCGTGTGCCGAACATGCAGGCGCGACCGTTGACGCCTTCTTCTCTTCTGCCGGAATCCACGCAGAAAGCATTCTGTACGACAGGCTATGCCAGGTGTTCTACCAAATGGTCATTTTATCTTTCTATAATGAGGCGAGATTCTATCCAAGAATCCGACATGTCGCTCTTCATCGATGCCGAGGACCGTTAAGTCGACTACTCTACCGGTCTCGTTACCTAACTTTTGGGATATCTGTTCGCATCCGGAGACAAGTTGATCGGAATATTTCGAGTACAGTAGCAGCAAATCAATATCACTGTCTGCACTGAGCTCTGAACCACTCAGCGCAGATCCGAACAGATAGACATGATCAAACTGAGAGAACAGTTCTAGGTTGCTGTCGAGAATGTCTATGAGTCTCAAATAGTTCATAGTTTGCGAACGAATGGGAAGAAGCTATCCATATCGAGGAGCTTCACGTTAATTTGCCCCGCAAACACCTGGGCTTCTTCGGAGATGCATTGCTTACCGTTCCATCTATGCAAGTTGACGACAACGGTATGTTCTGCCGGTGCTAAACGGGCCAACTCTGCATAGCTCAGACAGTATTCGTATACGAATAAGAAGCATTTTCCTTTCGCTATATATTCTCTAAGGTTTGTCTTCGACTTGCGAGTTGCTTTCTTTCCGCACAGGCGGAAGTACTTTAGGGCAAAAATCAAGCTGTCTAGCCTCATCTCGGCACGCCTGAAGCAGCGGGCGTCATAGTACATCTGTCGGATACGCGGCGTATCGTCAAGATAAACTACCGCCTCTTTCCCGTTTTCTATTATTTGCAACAATGGATGTTCTGCATCTAGAGAAACATCTATAAATCGCCCCTGTTCGTCAAGCTTTTTGATTAGCAGCTCTAGGGATTCTGCAGAGGGGAGCAGGTCACCTTCTATGGGCTGGATTCCGAAGATGGAGTTGATGACCTCGGGGAAAAGAATAGACCTTTGTCTTTCCGTATTATCTCTGGTGGCTTCGAACTCCTTAGCATGGTCGATAAAATCGCGGACAGCGGCCTGGTTGGAGAAGGAATTGTCCTTGTGGTTCTGGAACAGGCACAAGTTCGATTCGAACAGCGTGCAAAGTTTTCGGTTGTTGACGATTATTTCCTTTTCAAAAACATCCCACAGTCTTCGCTTGTCCTTCATGTAGTAATTCTCATATATCGACTTGTTTCGGGCGAGCAGAGGTGCGGCCTCTTTGCGCAGGTCGTCGAAGGAACTGAACGTCTTTCCGAAAACGCGATCAATTTCTGCGTGACGAATCGACTTCCATTTCCTCACTTCATCTGCCGTGAAAGCGGAGTTTTTGTCGAAATTCGTATGGCAGTTTGGACAGATGAGAATAAGGTTGCCGAACGTGTTCTCTGCGCTTTTGCAATATGGGACGATATGGGCTCGTTCAGCAATGTCTCCATTGCTGATGAATAGATCGGCCCGACAATCTGGATTCATGCATTTGCCGGCAGACTCCGCCCAGAGTCTTCGCTCGACATATGCTGAGATTGGCTTTCTGCTTGTCTTCGACACTTTCCGTCCCCGCTTTGACCTCTTCGATTGACGATTAACTGTCATTTAAGAATATGTTATCCAATGATTGGGCCACCGTCAGGCTTCAAGTGAAGATTATTGAACGGGGAGGTAAATGGAGCACTAAAGAAGTAGACATTCGGCAGCTTTAAGCCCCAGGGTTAACGAATCGCGTGCCGAATGACGCTGCTATAGGCTGTCAAGTCCTTTATCGGACGACATTTTAGCATTCAAGTAGCGGTCGTATTCGCGTCTGATTTCCTCGTGGGGGCATACTTCTCTTTCTATTTCGCTGAGCCTTACATTCGGCACGTTAAGCTCTCGGGCAACCTGCTTTTGGGTCAATCCGAGCGATTTTCGCATGTCCGCCAGTATCGAGCCCCGGGCGTACTTCAACCTCATGGGGCGCCGCAACGTTGGGTAAACCTCCCTGGCTGTGAACCTCTTAAGGCAGCGCATGATCTCTCGCTTTGTCTTGCCGTCGGACTTGCGCTTCGCCATGTAGGCGAGCGTTCTCTCGTCCCCGCGCATCCTGTGTTAGTCATGCCGTCGTAGCCCGCCGAGACCCAGCGGTAGATGGTCGACGGCGACAGGTCCACGGGCCCGCCGTTGCGCGCCGCCATCTGCTCGGGCGACAGCCCCCGGCGCAGGCAGTCCCTGATGACCTCCAGCCTGGCCGCCGCGGCGGGCTCGTCGGCGTCTACCCCGCGCCTGGACGAGACGAGGACCGAGTCGGCGCACAGCTGCGCGGCCCGGGCCTCGTAGAAGACGTGGGGGCGGCGCTTGCAGCCGATCGCGCGGTACCGGCCGCAGCCGTTGCAGCAGCGCGGCCACGCGGCCAGGCGCGGGCAGGCCGCCGACAGGTCGGCGGAGGCGTCCACGCGCTCGCCGCGCCTGGCCTTCGGCGCCGTCACGAACCTGTGCGACGCCACCTCGGCGCTCACCGTCGAGGGCGACCTGCCCAGCTCCCTCGCGATCTCCCTGCACGACGCCCTGCGCTCCAGCATCCTCTGGACCGTATCCCGCTCGTGCCTGGTGAGCCTGCCGTAGGCCCTCGGGACCGCCTTCGCTGCGCCCTTCTTGCTCTTTCCGGACATGGCGTCCTCCGATCTCCCGGGGCCGGCCGATCCGGCCCTCAGGGTATCGGATTCCCATATTCATCCGTACATGTACAGATGAATATGGGAGGTGTTCGGATGAAGTTGATATTCAAGGTCCATATCTATCTGTTCCATCCGGCCGAACGCCCTGTTCCCGAATCATTACCCGTTATCTAAACTGTTGGATTGATTTGGCTCTGTTAGACCATGATTGACATTCTGCCCCAATCATCTTTTTGAAATTGCAAGATAATCGCCCCCTTGCCGGGTTTGAATCCGGCAAGGGGGCGATGTGCTCAAGATCTGTCGGGTCAATCGTGAGGGTCCCATCGCCCAAGTCGATTTGCCGACTATCTTGCCGTCTTCCCGTCGGGCACCGGCGCCTTGACCCTCATCTCGAACGGCAACCCGCCCTTCCGGACGGGCGCCCTGAGGAACGCGTTGACGGCGGTGGACATGGACAGGCCGAGCTCGTCCAGGATGGCCGTGGCCTCCTTTTTGGCCTCCGGGTCGATCCGGATCGTCGTGGCCGGTATATTCGACGGCATGGCTGCACCTTTCCTCGTATATCGCGATGCGACCATTCTACTGTCTCTATGCGGCGGCTTCGGTCCAGTAGTCCATTTAGGGCGGCAGGACGTTGAACATATCATGGATGCGGCTCCTGCACACGCCGTTGGCGAGCTGTCGCGCGACCGTGCGCTCGGCGGTGCCGGAATCGGTCGCCATGAAGGTCCGGCACCACTTGAACCAAGCGAGGTAGGTGCCGAGGTGCTTCGTCGACACGCCCTTAAACGGCTTCATGAAGGTATCGAGGAGCGAATGGACGGTGTTGATCCGGTTGATGGTCCCCTCGGAAGGGTCCTTGTAATCGTAGGCCGTGTGTGCGTCGACCTCGAGCTCCGCGAGGACGTCGACATAGGCGGACGCCTTGTCCGTCGCTACGACGGAAGCGGACGCGATGCGGTCCCTCAGCACGTCCATGGCGCGTTTCCTCGACAGGATGCCTCGTCCCGAGACCTGGAGAAACGTCTCGTTCGAGTCGTTCACGCCGGTCATGACGCAGATCTGCTCGCGCGACAGTCCGCGCCTGTGTACCTGCTTGCCACGATGTCGGGAGTGACGTGGCATCGTAAATGACCCCTTCGTGTGGTTGCCCTTGAACGACTCGGGGAAGTAGGTCTCGTCGAGCTCGCAGCCGCAGCCCCGCCCGGTCTTGAACGAGGGCGAGTAGGCCGAGAGACACTCGATGAGCCTGTGGCACATGGTGTAGGCGGTCTTGAGGCAGACATGGCAGCGCCCCGCGCATTCGCGCAGGGGCAGCATGAGAACGAAGCACTCGGCATTGGCCATCCAGGTCTCCTTCGGGAGCCTGCTCGTCCCCAGGATGTGCCCGCTGCCCATGCCGAAGGTCCTGCCGCAATCCTGGCAGAGGTAACGCTGCTCGCCGTTCTTTGATTTGCCCTTCTTCACGACCGCGGCGGACCCGCAGCGCGGGGAGCGCTCGGCCTCGTAGGCGGAGCCGGCGGCGTTCGGTCCTGCTGAGGCTCGCGATGTCCCTCTTGAAGGTGATTACCAGGTCCTCGGCGTTCATGCTGCCCCGCGGTCTACGAGGCTAACGATATGGCGCCGTGATGACATATGTATGTCAATCTTGGTCTAACAGAGCCTAACGAAAGTGCATGTCAGGAGTTTCCCTTAGGCATTTTGCGGCTATAGGGACAAGGTCGAACATCGTGTGAACGACATCGCCCGTGTTTGCAACGGTAGCCGTGAACTTGCCGTTTCCAAAATCCATCAGATGGTAGAGGATGATGGTTAAGTCCTTTTGCGTGGCAATTCTCAGAATCCAGTAAGCGCAATTGTCGCTGCAGGTTGTGGCGTTGTATACGTTCTGAGGCATGAAGTACATGAGCAACAGCGTCTTAGTGCCTCCCGACAGCCTTTCAGGAGGGATAATGCCTAGGATCTTGGTGTCTATTGCGCAGGGTCCAACGACATTGCCTTTATCGATTGATTTAATAATCCTTTGAGCAAAGGCGTCTTGAAACCACTGGGGCGAATAGACGTTATCGAAGTAAACCGACGTATTGTAGATAACGTTTTCCATATCACCATAGTGAATTCTTAACACGTTGGTCCCTTCGGGTTGCTGGTTTGGTGTTCGGTGAGACTGATTGTATCGCACGCATAAGACGGGCGTAATTTGCCAGAAACACATGCGATTGATAACCATTGACAGTCAAGACCTGTATCCAGTGCCCGTATTTGCATGTCCGTACTTGAACCTAAGTTGCTTTGAAGGCCTATGTTTTAGACAATAGTTCCAGGCTAGGCTCTGCGTGGCGGCACGTAAAAGCCGTACTGTGCTTGGGTGGGTAAAAGTCCAAGACGATTAGATATCCGAGAGGATATCGAGCCCGTGCCGGGGAGATAAGGTGAGCCCACGCCGGGGACTATAGTTCCGGCAACAAATGGGTTTCCGCGAGGATGCCGCGGCTGACGGTCAGTATATTGCCGCCCTACACGCTCCTTCCGCGCGTCGCCTGCTCAAACGATTTGCGCCGAATTTTATTCCGCGGGCGGTGAGCCTGTTTATAGACAACGTCACGACCTATAGACGGGTGTCTTGGGGGTATTGCAGCTTGGCTCCCGTCCCCCCAATCTAGTAGACTTGGAAACCGTTGCTAGATTAGGG
>CAUCCR010000016.1:0-20634 GCA_958441355.1 uncultured Collinsella sp.
GGCCAATCCATAGATTGGCATTGTCATAACCCCCACGGGCACGGCGGCCGAGCTCGCGAACGCCATCGAACACGTCGGCGATTGCCATGCTCGCGCGCGCAACCGTCGACGTCGCCTTGGCAGTAAGGCCCAGATAGAGCGTAGAGCCCTCGGAGGTTGCCAAATCACGGGAAACCTGGCTTAGCGCACCGGTGCTCGAGCCACCCAGGCGCTCAAACAGAACGCGTGATTCGTCCGCCGACACCACGCGCGCCCACTGGCGGCGCGCCTCGCGCTCGATGGAATGGGCCTCGTCGATTACCCAATGACGAATCGGAGGCAAAATCCTGCCCTCGGCCGCGACATTGCGGAACAGCAGGGAATGGTTGGTGACCACCACATCGGCATGCGCCGCACGACGACGAGCGCCGTGGACCAAACATTTATCAGGGAAAAACGGGCAGAGGCGACGAGCACACTCGCGCGAGGCCGTCGTAAAGTCGGGGCGGTTGACGCTGCGCCACCGAATACCAAGCGAGTCGAGGTCGCCATCGGCTGATTGGCAGACGTACGCCATAATGACCGCGACCGCCGTGAGCGTGTCCGCCGGATCGCGCTTGGTGGTAATCTCGACCTGGCCGCGGCTCATGCGCTCAAGCTTGCGCAGGCATGGATAGTGGTCATACCCCTTGAGAGCGCAAAATGACAGACCACCGCCTAGTTGCTCGGCAAGTTTTGGCAGCTCATGGTACATGAGCTGGTCTGCAAGATTGTTCGATTTGGTCGCAATACCAACCGTGATGTTGTTACGGCGTGCCGCCTCGGCAAAAGGCACCAGATAGGCCATCGATTTGCCGACGCCCGTGCCCGCCTCAATTACACGATGAGTGCCCGTGACCAGCGCATCGCGGACCTCGAGCGCCATCGCGATCTGCTCATCACGCGGCTCGTAGGTGGGATACATGCGATTGACCAGGCCACCGGGCGCATAGTCTGCCTCAATCTCCTCACGACTCGGCATCTTGAGGACCGGCAGTTCGTCGGCGTCCACCCGATCGTCGGCGCGATCGGCCTTGAGAACGTCAGCACGAGCGGCGCTGAGAGAGAAGATAGAACCAGGGTTCTGCCCTGCCAAGAATGAGAAGATAGGACGATAGGACCAAGGCACATCCGGATGCATGTCGGCTAGGCGCGCCATGAGGCCCTGAGGCAAGTCGGTGAGCGCCACGAGCAACACGCGCCATACGCCACACAGGGCGTCGACGTCAGCATTGGCACGGTGTGATACCGAGTCACAGCCAAACAGATCGGCCATAAAAGACAGCTTGTGCGAGGCCAGGCGCGGAAGCGCGATGCGCGACAGCGCCAGCGAATCGATCCAAATATCGCTCACGTTGACGCCGCCTTTGACCGACTCGATAAACGAGCGGTCGAACGTGGCGTTATGTGCAATTACCGGGCAACCACCGACAAAATCGGCGAGAGCGGCTACGGCCTCAACGGCCGACGGGGCATCTGCCACATCGGCATTTGTAATGCTCGTGAGCTCGGTAATCTCGGCGGGAATCAGCTGCTTGGGATGCACGAAGGTATCGAAGCGGTCGACGATCTCGCGGCCCGAAAGACGGGCCGCCGAGATCTCGATCAGCTCGTTGTCCTGCACCGAAAGACCTGTGGTCTCGGTATCGAGGACAATTACATCTTCCTCGATAAGGCCGAAGGACTGCGTTTTGGCGCGTTCGGCAAGCGTGGCATAGGAGTCGATGACAAACTGCGGCGTTCCTGACGAAACCGCGTCCTCGATTAGCATGCAATGCCCGCTCGACGAAGGCCCATACGGATCAGGCTGTCACAGACCTGCGGGAACGTCATGTCGTCGGTGTGGCGGATCTCATCCGGATACAGCGACGTATCGGTCATGCCGGGAATGGTATTGGTCTCGAGGATGACGGGGCCGTCCTCACTCACAATAAAGTCGCTGCGCGAGAT
This sequence comes from uncultured Collinsella sp., assembly GCA_958441355.1. GTDB lineage: Bacteria > Actinomycetota > Coriobacteriia > Coriobacteriales > Coriobacteriaceae > Collinsella. The sequence continues at coordinate 1,969 of CAUCCR010000016.1, forward strand.
ACCCAGGCAACCGAGGGCCTTGTGAGCAGCGCAGGCAAGCTCCTGAGCGCGAGTGTAATTCTCGGGTGAAATCTGCGCCGGAATGCGATGGATGTCCGTAGGGTCGACATACTTCACGTCCAGATCGTAGAACTCGCAGTCCTTGGGCTTACGAATCTCGACAATCGGCAGGGCGCGCACGTCGTCCTCGCCGTACACGCCGACGGTGATCTCGGTACCCTCGATGCACTTCTCGACCAGCACTTTGTCGCCGTACTCAAACGCCTTGGCGATTGCCGCGGGCAGCTCGGAGGGCTCATGGACCAGGGAAATGCCATAGCTGGAACCGTTGACGGCCGGCTTCACAAAGCAGCGCTCGCCACAAACCTCGACGATATGATCGATATCGACTTCATCGCCCACCTCGAGCGCGAGGCCGGGGGCAATGGGGATGCCCGCCTTGGCGTACAAGAGCTTAGAGACCTCCTTGTCGGCACCGCAGGCGCTGGCAAGCACGCCCGAGGCCGTGTAGGGGATACCCAGGGTCTCCATGGCACCCTGCATGGCGCCATCCTCACCGCCGGCGCCGTGCATGGCGATAAATGCCACGTCAAAGCCGCCGGTCGCCATGGTTACCATAAAATCATCGGCAGCCGTGTCGAGCAGCTCCACCGAAGTGTAGCCGGCCTCCTTCAAGGCAACCACGACGTTCTTTCCCGAATTGAGCGAAATCTCGCGCTCAGCGGAATGACCGCCCGCCAAGACCGCTACGTGCATGTTCTCTAGGCTTTTACCCGGCATGGGCAGACTCCTCCTCTATAATTTCTGCAGCTGATACCATATTGTAGCGATACCCTCTACGTTTCCCCAAAATCGAAAGGCTTCCATGAATCCCAGGACTAAATCTCAGGACATTCGCGACTTGAGCCAAAACGATATTCGCGAGCTCGTGGCCGAGCTTGGCCAGCCCGCCTTCCGCGCGAAGCAGCTCATCGAATGGGTCTTCGAGAAGAACGTTTGTTCGTTTGACGATATGACCAACCTTCCCAAGGCTTTCCGCGAGCAGCTTAAAGAGGCTTTTGCCTTTGACACGCCAACTGAACTCACCAAGCAGGTTTCCAAAGATGGCTCTCGCAAGTATCTGCTCGAGTACCACGACGGCGTTTCCGTCGAGACCGTCGGCATGCCCCGTCGTAACAAGCTTTCCGTCTGCGTTTCCACCCAGGCAGGCTGTGGCATGGGCTGTGCCTTTTGCGCTACCGGTCTCAACGGCCTCAAGCGCTCTCTGACCGCTCAAGAGATCGTCGACCAGGTACTTCATGTATCCAACGACTTTGGCGAGCGCGCCACGAGCGTTGTCTTCATGGGCCAGGGCGAGCCGTTTGCCAACTACGACGAGGTTCTCAAGGCGCTGCGAATCCTCAACGACCCCGATGGCATCGGTATCGGCGCTCGTCACCTCACCGTCTCTACCAGCGGCGTTATTCCCGGTATTCGCAAATTTGCCGACATCCCCGAGCAGTTCACGCTTGCCGTTTCCCTGCATTCCGCCATCCAGTCGACGCGCAATAAGCTCATGCCCGGTGTTAAGAAGCACACGCTGCTTCGCCTTCACGAAGCGCTTCAGCTCTACACCGAGAAGACCGGCCGCCGCCCGACCTATGAGTATGCCATGATCGAAGGCGTCAACGATACGAATCCCGAAATGCAGGCGCTCTGCGACTTCTGTGAGGGAACGCTGTGCCACGTTAACCTCATTCAGCTTAACGACATCGAGGGTAGCCCGCTCAAGCCGTCGCCGATTCATAAGGTTGAGGATCTTCAGCGTCGTCTTGAGTCCCGTGGCATCGAGACCACGATTCGTAACTCCCGTGGTAACGATATTGACGCCGCTTGCGGACAGCTGAAGCAGCGCTTCAAAGTTCAGAAGAACGCATAGGGGAGTCGCATCCCAAAACGTTTCATGTGAAACATCGAACGACCCCGGTTACAGAATATGCAACCGGGGTCGTTTCATTTATTGACCTTAATTTTGAATCAGCTGCTTCTGTCCCATTTTTTACGGCCGAAATAAGGGGTCCTTGTCTCATGAATCAGACAAGGACCCCTCAAAATATGCTGAGTAATTGTTAGGTACCTAATAGCCTACATTTTCCCATTGGTTGCTGACCCAACCTTGATTAATCTTGGGATTCTTCGTTACCTGAGCAGTACGCATGGCAACATCTTCCGTCATAACATCCATTTTCTTTTTGGAAGTATCGACGATATCTTGCGCGCCACGAAGCAAACGACCTCGAAGTTCATCGTCTGTCGCGATCTTATAGCCAGCAAAGGCACCAGCCGCGACAGTCGTCACCAATGCAATCGCTGTTAAAATCTTATTCCTCATCTTGGCCTCCTTGATCAAACTGAATCATTTCGCCAAGAATACGAGAGAGCTCTTCCTCGTCTTTAAACTCAATCTCAATCTTATTCTTTCCACGCGAGCTCTTCACACGCACGTTGGTATTAAATACCTGACGAAGCACACGGGCAGCCTTTTTAAAGGACTGAGGCGTTGCAGGCCTTGGCGTCTTAGGTGTCTCTCCGGCAGAAAACAACGGAGCAAGATTTTCTGTCGCTCTTACGGAAAGGCCCTCTGTAACAACTTTCTCTGCAAGTCGAATACGCGCGTCCTCATAGGGAACTGCAAGAATCGCACGTGCATGACCAGCAGTAAGTTTACCCTCAAAAATCATCTGCTGAACTACTTCGGGGAGATCGAGAAGACGCAGCGAGTTTGTAATTGCAGAGCGTGACTTGCTTACTGCCTTCGACAATGCCTCCTGGGTCATCCCGCTGGCATCAATGAGTTGGCGATAGCCCTTAGCCTCTTCGACGGGATTCAGATCAGAACGCTGAAGGTTTTCGATAAGAGCAAGAGCCAGCATCTCTTCATCATTTACCTCTTTAATGATGACTGGCAATTCTTCAAGGCCAGCAAGCTTTGACGCCTGGTAACGACGCTCACCAGCGATGATCTCATAGCCGTTTCCATGCTTGCGAACCAAAAGCGGCTGCAAAACGCCATGTTCTTGGATTGACTCGCTCAACTCGCGAAGTTCAGTTTCGTTAAAGTGAATTCGCGGCTGATTAGGGTTGGGAACGATATCCTCAATAGGTAGTTTTGTTTCAGATGCGGCATTTGAAGCCGATGCAGCCGAACCGCCAGTCTCATACTCGGCCTCTGAGACCAAAGCATTGAGTCCACGTCCCAATCCGCCACGTTTCTTTACACTAGGCACGCTTGATCACCTCTTTTGCAAGGTTCATATATGCTTTTGCACCCTTATTTTGAGGTGCATAGGTAATTACCGGTTCTCCAAAAGACGGAGCTTCGGAGATTTTAACCGTACGGGGGATTAGCGTCTTAAACGCCTTATCACCAAAGTACGATTGAACCTCCTCAACAACCTGATTCGATAGTGAAGTACGTGAGTCATACATGGTCATAAGCACACCATAGGTGTCTAAGCCCTTGTTCAGCCGTGATTTGACCATCTTCATTGACTCAAGCAGCTTCGTAACGCCCTCGAGTGCGTAATATTCGCACTGGATCGGAATCAAAACGCTGTCTGCTGCGGTCAAAGCGTTGATAGTAAGCAGGCCGAGCGAAGGAGGACAGTCAATGAAAATAAAGTCAAACTCGTCCTGAATCGGCTCAAGCAAATCTTTGAGGCGGGTTTCACGAGCAATTGCGCTTACGAGTTCAATTTCCGCGCCTGCAAGTTGAATTGTAGCCGGAATAACGAATACCTTTTTACAATTTGTATCAAGAACAAGCGATTCTGCCGGCACATCATTCAACAATGCATCATAGATGCAGTGATCAAGGTCTTCTTTTTCAATTCCGAATCCACTGGTGCTGTTTCCCTGCGGATCAAAATCGACAATCAGTGTCTTACGACCCTGCTCACCCAGTGCTGCTGCAAGGTTTACAGCCGTCGTTGACTTACCGACGCCGCCTTTTTGATTGATGATTGCAATGATACGCGTGTCTTTTGCGCTCTTAGAACGCTTAACGTCGCGAAATCCCACGGTCCCTCCTGGTGTGTATTAAAGCTGTCAAACGGAGGATGTTTCACGTGAAACATTCCGAATCGATATCAACCGCCATGTTTCACGTGAAACACTGCAAGTTGTTAGTATCCATTATGTTTCACGTGAAACATCTAGGCAAGCGGATTCTTCTTTGCCACGCCATTTGCACGAGGCAATGAGACAGATGCTGGATGACTCTTCTTAAGAACAATGAACTCCCTGTGACCCAAGCCTTCAGGCAAATCAATTGCGTCATTCAGAAGCAAAGTGAAGCCGCAAATCTTAGCTGCTGACATGCCGGAAGCAAGCTCCTCATCCGAAGGATTGCCCTTGGTTATAACAAATAACCCTCCATCCTTCAGATACGGAGCCGCATACTCAACAAGAATCGGTAGAGGGGCCAGTGCACGGGCGGTTACAACAGAGAACTGCTTCTTATGGCTTCGAGCATATTCTTCAAGACGATCATGAACCGCATGAGCATGTTTCAATCCAAGAGCATGGACAAAGGAATTAACCGCATCAACCTTCTTGCCAACAGAGTCAATATAAGTAGCTTTACGATGCGTGGTTATGGTTAATGGAATACCAGGGAAGCCCGCACCTGTTCCCATATCGAGCAAAGCTCCCTCAGGAGCCTTGTTGATATAGGGGAGCAAAACAAGTGAGTCGAGGATATGAAGTACTGCAGCATCTTCTACGTTAAGAATACGGGTGAGATTGGTTGTCTTATTTGTTTCTAGAACCAAATCCAAATGCTGAATACATTTCCTCAGCTCAACATCAGTTACGCTCAAGGAATACTCTTTGCAATAGGAAGTTAGACGACTCAACATCTCGTCAGCCTGCTGATCAGTAAGTACTAACAACGAAAGCTCCTTTCTGACAAAAATCAGTGTATCGAGAACTTTTGACAAAAAAAGGGGACGTGGAAACCACGTCCCCTTAGCATAAGCTCGAGTAGATTATCGAGCAACAATCACCACATGGCGATCAGGGTCAGAACCCTCAGAATGAGTATCGACTGCATCGTTGCCACGAAGTGCAATGTGAACCAGTCGGCGCTCGTAGGCATTCATGGGCGGAAGCGAAACACTCTTATGAGTGCGGATGGCACGCTCGGCAGCAGACTGAGCCATGGAGGCGACCTTATCCTGACGGCGACTCTTGTATCCCTCGACGTCCACTACAACCGGATACCTAAAGCCAAGCTTGCGGCTCACCAGCAAAGAGAACATAACCTGAAGAGCATCAAGAGTGCGACCATGACGGCCAATGAGAACAGCAAGGTCGGGAGCCGTTACATCCAAAATCAGCTCACCCTCGTCGCCCTCATACTCATCGATAGGAGAGTTGGCGGCATCGAAGTGCGAAAGGATGGAACGCAGGATGGAAATCGCAACATCGGCAATGGTGTCGAGCTCCTCATCGGTCAGCTCTTCACCAGCCTTGTAGCGCTGTGCAATCTCGGGATAATCGCCCGCGACCTGCGGGGCAACCTCCTCAAGCATATCCTCGATGATCTCTTCAGACATAACGTACTCCAAAAGTTAGGTACCTAAATAAGATTGATATCCCACTACTTCTTCTTGTGCGGGCGCGGCTTCTTCTCGCGACGAGTGACCTCAACCTGCAGCGGAGCGTTCTTAAGACGCTCCTCCTCATCGGCCTTCGCCTTGTCGATGACCTTCTGCGTCACAAAAATCTGCTGGATAACCTGCCAAGCAGACGAGACGTCGTAGTACAGCAGAACACCAACGGGAAGGCTCCAGCCCATCCAAAGCATCATGACCGTCATGACAACGGCCATCATACGCATGCTCTGAGCCTGCTGGCCGGTCTGGTTGCGCGACATATAGAGCTGCGGAATCAGGGTCAGGACGGCAAACAGGATCAGGCAAACCAGCGCAGGCAGTGCAACCATAAAGCCATCGGCAAAGGAAGCGCTCGGCGTGGTGGTCAGGTCGGGCAGGATGTTGAAGAACGAGAACGTGCCGTCGTTAAAGTACTGCGGCAGGTTGCGCAGCAATGTAAACAGGGCGAACAGGATAGGCATCTGAATCAGCAGCGGCAGACAGCCAGCCATGGGGTTGAACTTGTTCTCGCTGTAGAACTTCTGCATCTCCTCGGCCTGACGCTGGGGATCGTCGGCATAGCGCTCCTGGATCTCGAGCATCTTGGGCTGCAGCACCTGCATGCGAGCCGTCGACTTGGTCGACTTGAGCATAAGCGGCGTCAGCAGCAGACGGATGATGACCACCAGAATGATGATGGACAGGCCCCAGTCGACCGCAAAGGTCTGGATGAGCTTGAGCAGCTCGAAAAGGATGTTAACGATCCAATCCCACATGTAAGTTTTCCTCCGATAGCGAGTGCCCGCTAGGGCACAGGGTCATAACCGCCGACGTGCAGGGGATTGCAGCGAGCGATGCGCCTCACGGCAAGCCAGCAGCCTCTCAAAACACCGTGTTTCTCAATCGCCTGGATGGCGTATTGCGAGCACGTTGGGTAATAAATGCAGGCGTCAGGCAATAAGGGCGAAATAACCTGTTGATATATGCGAATAGGAGCGATGGCAACACGTCGCAAAACGTGATTGCTCATCGCTCCTCCCCGGCAACGCCGGCGCGCTTCATAAGCGAACGCAACGCCTTGTCCATCTCCTGCGGCGAGGAAACCCTCGTCTTGGGAGTTGCAAACAAGATGATGTCATAACCCGCAACGGGAAATCCGCAGCTACGGGCGGCCTCGCGCATCACACGCTTAGATCGGTTGCGCACGACGGCACAACCGAGTCGCTTAGCACCAACGAAGGCGACCCTTCCGGAGTCGCCTTCGCCAACCGATTCACATATGGTCATTCGAATCAGAGGGTGATTGAAACGACGCCCCTGACTGAACACATGCTCGAAATCTTGCCGAGACTTAATAGTCTTCATGCGAGATGTGTGTATCGCTGCTAGACAGTGAGACGCTTGCGGCCCTTGGCGCGACGACGGGCGAGCACGGCACGACCACCCTTAGTGGCCATACGGGCACGGAAGCCATGGGTCTTGGCACGCTTACGCTTATTAGGCTGATACGTACGCTTCATCTTAAGTTCCTCCTGCTGCATTTCGAGTGTCCGCGGGGACGCGGACGCAGATATAGACACGTGAGCTTGAAGATTGTAGGGAAATCAATGTTCAAATGTCAAGAAATCAAAGGTAAAAGGTTGCGCAGTTCACACGGTTCCCCCATAAGCCAAGCTCGATTTAGCGGTGCATGGCAACTTTTCACGATATTTCATCGAGTTTTCAACAGGTCATGTTGGCAATGTTGAGAACTTTTCGTCGGTTTTCCAAAGTTTTCAACAGGTTTTGAAAGTTTGTCGAAAGATGAGAAACATTGCACGGTGAGCTACTATTTGTTCGAAACCTTTTGGAAGATTGCGAGCGGCATGTCTGACGACTTTTACACCATGGTCGATTCCGGAGACCCAGCACCCGACAACGAGCACATCACCGGCATGCGCGAAGAGCGTGAGGAAGGCGAGCAGACAACCACGCAGGCGCCAAAAGCCATGTACGCCGCGCGCATCGCCGTCTATGACGACATGCTGTCGACACCGCGTGTGATCGTCATTGATCCGCAAGATGTCCGCACGTATTTGGAAGAGACGACCAACACCGTCTACCAGTGCATGAAAGAACAAGGTGGCCATATCTCGCTCATGGTCATCCGCGAGATTGTCGAAAACTTTATACACGCGCACTTTGCCGAGCCCATCATCTCGATTCTGGACGGCGGAGACACCATCCGCTTTGCCGATCAAGGACCAGGCATCGACGACAAGGAACGCGCTTTCGACTTTGGCGTTACCAGCGCAAACAGCAAGATGAAGCGCTATATCCGTGGAACCGGAGCAGGGTTTCCCATGGTGCAGGAGTATTTGGAAAACGCCGGCGGTGCCGTATCCATCGAGGACAACATGGGCAACGGCACCGTGGTTACGGTAAGCCTGAACCCTAAACGCGTGCAGGAAATCGAGCGTGCCGGCGGACGCGGCGCTGCCGTGCGGCCCGAGACGGAGCAGCCCACATATCCCCTGCCGGGAGCTTTTGCGCAGCAGCCCATGGCAGCGCAGCAGATGCAGCCCCCTGTGGGACAGATGCAGCAGCCCGGAATGCTACCTACACAAGAACCCCGGGCGGCATCGATGTCGATGCCGACAAACACGCCAGAGACCATGCCGCTGGCGGATCAGGATGCAGCAGCAATGCAGCAGGCGACGGGGGCGCCGGGTGGCAAGCAAATGGGCTATCAGCCGTACCAACAGGGATATCCATATCAGCAGATGCCGCCACTGGGGTATGGCCAGCAATTCCCGCAGCAGTACCAGCAGGGATATCAGCAGCCGTACCAGCAGATGCCGCAGCAGCAGTACAACCCTTGGGCCCAGCAGATGCCTCCGCAGCCTTACCAACAGTGGCCTCAAAGTTTTCAACAGCAAATGCTGCCGATGCAGAGTTCTCAACAACCAGCAGCTCAAATGATGTATCCTAATGCAGCAAATCAGTATGCGCAGCCACAACCGGACGTGTTCGTAAGCGATCGCGGCAACGCCGCACTGGGCTATTTGGCGCAAAATCAAGCGTGCGGTGCAACCGATCTGGCGAGGACGTTTGGAAACTCGGCCCCCACTTGGTCACGCACGCTCAATGACTTGGCGCAGGCTGGCTTGGTCATCAAGCATGGCCAGAAATACCATCTGACCGAACTCGGCGCCGCTCGCGTGCGAGCTCAGAGCTAAAGAACGGGAGAGACAGTGGACGAGGAAGCAAGCATCATCCTGGGGGATGCCATCGCCTTTTGCCAGCGCGACGGCCAAGATGCACGCCTCATCAACATGCTGGGGCAATCGCGCGCCATAAGCCTGACCGAAGATACGCTCACGATCGAGGCGCCCTCGCGCTTTGCCATCGCGCAGCTCAAAAAGCATCAGCCGACTATTGAGGCCTATCTGGAAGAAATCGCCTTTGCACCGATTGCGCTCGACATCGTGGCACCGCAAGGCGCCGCGATGGAATCCGCTGCCGCGACGGCGCCCGCCACGGCTCCTGCTGCTTCCCCGGCGGTGCCGGCCTCCGCAGGCGACGCGCCGACAATCGAGCACCAGCACGGTGATGTTTCCCGTGAAACCATGGCACCATTGCCGACCGCGGCGGCGACGTCAACGAACGCACCCGTCACGCACATGCCCATCGCTCACGACGCAGCGGCGGGCGCTGATTCGGGCATTGCAATCAAGAACACGCTCTCGGCCGATGATTTTCGTCGCATGATGAACCAGATGAAGGGCGGAGCGCCGACTAAATCCACGCAAGCTGCGACCCCCGCTTCACCCATGCCAGCACCGACCGTGCCGGCTGAGCAGAATACGGATGGAGCCCCGCTCGCCGCGAACTCAAAATTTACCTTTGAGAACTTTGTCTACGGCCCCGAGAACAGCCATGCCTATCGCTCGGCACTCAAGTTTGCCGCCCTCGCGGACGAGCGCGGCACGTGCACATCACTGTTCATCTACGGCAAATCGGGCCTGGGCAAGACGCACCTGCTACTTGCCATCAAAAACGAGCTCGCCGAGAAGTCGCCCGAGATCAAGGTCAAGTATGCCAACTCCCAGGCATATCTGGACGACCTGATGACCGAGTTCGACCGCCAAAAGAAGAGCAACGCCCCCATCATGCAGGCGTACCACGGCGTGGACGTGCTCATCATCGATGACATCCAAAACATCATCGGCAAGCGCGCGAGCGTGGACTACTTTTTCCAGCTCATGGACGAGTTCATCCGCAACAACAAGAAGGTCGTCATCGCGGCAGACCGCGCCCCCAAGGACCTGAGCATGGACGAACGTCTGACCAGCCGCTTCAACGCCGGCATGCTCTGCCTGGTCGCAGAGCCCAGCTACGAGATGAAATACAAGATCTTGCAGCGCTATTACGAGAACACCATCGTCGCCGCTCCCGAGGTAGGCGACGACTCGCTGCTGGCGGCCTATGGGGGCGACGGCGGACACCTGACCGACGAGCACTTTAAACACATGGCCGAGGTCTCGGGCACCAACATCCGCGAACTCGAGAGCTTTTGCGAGCGCTGCGCCGGCGAGGCGGGCGACCGCGAGCGCGAGGGCGGGGAGCTCACCTTTGACGATATCGACGCCATTGCCAGCCAGTACTTCGACACATCGGCCAAAAAGATCAACGTGCAAACGGTTCAGTCCGTCATTGAAGAGCAGTACGGCGTGACGCACGAGGAGCTCATCGGCCCGCGTCGCAACGCCAATATCGCCAAAGCACGCCATATCGCTATCTACCTGGCTATCGAGATGTGCGAGATGACGACCACGGCGGTGGGCGCCGAATTTGGCAACCGCAACCACTCGACCGTCAGCACGAGCTACAAAAAGGTCCAGAAGATGATTCAGGAAGACCGCACCGTCACCGAAGACCTCAAGTCGCTGCGCGATAAAATAACACTACGCTCGTAGGGAAATAGAGACACCTGTTGAAAACTTGTCGAAACCACGGGCATAAGGTGTCTAAAACCCAACCCGCGGTGATGAAAAGTTTTGCGCAGGTTTTGAACGTGGAAAACCACCCCTGTTGCACACAGGTTGCTGTCGATTCTCTTTCTGGGTCTGACCTGCGTCTTTGGGAGTAATCAACAGTTTCGTCAGTGCTATTACTATTATTAAGATATTTATATCTATAGAAAGGTATTAAAAGATGAAGTTCACCGTCAGCCAGAGCTCGCTTACACAAGCCATCGGCGTCGTTATGAAGGGTGTCGCTTCGGCATCCACCCTTCCCATCCTGTCGGGCGTGCTCGTTAAGGCCCAAGACGGCATCTTGGAATTCCAGACCTCTAACTACACCATCTCGATCCGTCATCGCATCGCGGCGCATGTCGAAGAAGAGGGCGAGATGGTTATCCCCTGTAAGATGCTCTCCAATATCACCAAGACCCTCCCCGATGCCCCGGTCACCTTTGAGCTATCCGAGCGCCAGGTGCTGATTGGTTGCGAGAAGAGCTCTTTTAGGCTGAACACGCTCGATGCCAATGACTTCCCCGAGTTTCCGGCCTATGCCATCGAGAGTGCCGTGGAGCTGCCGACCGATATCTTGTCCGAGATGGTCAGCCGCGTGTGGCGCGTCACCTCGACCGACAAGGCCCGCCCCATCCTGGGCGGTGTGCACATGAAGGTCGAGAACAACACCGTGCGCCTGGTGGCGACCGATTCCTTCCGTTTGGCCGTGTGCGATACGCAGGTCGAGACCTCGACCCTCGAAGGCTCCTTTGAGCTCAACGTTCCGGCCGACGCCTTTAACGATGCGCTGAACATCATGGCCAGCCAGGCGACCATCATGATCGGGGCTACCGACACCCAGGTCGTCTTCGAGGCCGGCAACACCACCTACGTGTCGCGCCGCATCGAGGGCATGTATCCCAACTACAAGCAGCTCATCCCCGATTCGTGCGTGACGAGCGTCAAGATCGATGTCGCCGCTTTTAACGCCGCCCTCAAGCGCGTGGCCGTTATCGCGAGTGCCAACCCCGCCGTCAAGTTCGAGATCGATGTCGAGAACGGGCAGATGGGCCTGTCCTCCATTTCCAATGACCAGGACCTTGCGCAGGAGACGATCGATGTCGAGGCCGAGGGCGAGTCGGGTACCATCGCCTTCAACTACCACTACATCTTCGGCTGCCTCAACGCCCTGTCCAAGGAGAAGGAGATCACGCTGGAGCTCAAGAGCTACTCGCAGGCGGGTATCTTCAAGTCCTACGACAAGATCAACTACCTGTACCTGGTCATGCCGGTCCGCATCTAGCGCTGCGCCATGACCATGTTCGCCCGCGATCTTTCCGTCGCGCACTACCGCAGCTTCGATAGCTATCGCCTTGCCCTGGACGAGGGCGTGACGATACTTGCGGGACCCAACGCGGCGGGAAAGACCAATCTCATAGAGGCGCTGCAGCTGCTGACGAGCGGCGCCTCGTTTAGGCATCCGACCGCAGCCGAGCTCGTCCATGACGGCGTGGGCTCGTGCAAGGTCGAGCTGAGGCTCGAGGGCGACGGCCGCGTGCTTGATATGGGATTGAGCGTGGAGGACGGTAAGCGCTCGTTTAGCCGCAACGGCAAGAGGTGCTCTGCCGCCGGTGTGCGCGGGGCTCTGCCGAGCGTACTGTTTTGCCCCGACCATCTGGACATGGTTAAGAGAGGCGCCAGTGTGCGCCGCGCCGCCCTCGATGACTTTGGCATGCAACTGAGCGCACGCTATGCCGATCTTGCGAGCACCTACGGGCGCTGCGTGACCCAGCGTAACGCCCTGCTTAAGGAGACCTGGTGCTGCCGCGAGATGCTCGGCGCGTGGAACGATTCGATTGCCCGCGCGGGCTCGGCCCTGCTCGTGCACCGGTTGGCCCTGCTCGACCGGCTGGCGGGCCATGTGCACACTGCCTACGGTCAAGTGGCGTCCGGCGAGGCTGCCAGCGTGGCCTATACGTCCACGCTGGGGGATTTGCCCCAGGTCGAGGATCGCGAAGAGCTGAAGGGCTGGGCGTACGAGCGCATGCTGGCTGCCCTTGATGAGCGCGCCGACGAGGAAATTCGCCGCGGCGTGACGTTGGTGGGACCGCATCGCGATGAGATTGAGTTTGCCGTGGCGGGCCGCTCCGCCCGTTCATTTGCCAGCCAAGGTCAGCAGCGAACGTTGGTTTTGGCCTGGAAGGTGGCGGAGGTGGCCGTGGCTCGCGATGTCCTGGGCACCGCTCCGCTGCTGCTTTTGGACGACGTGATGAGCGAACTCGACGGCGAGCGCCGCGGTGCTTTTCTGCGGTTGATCGGCGATGATATCCAGACGGTCATAACCACGACCAACCTGGGGTATTTTACCGATGACCTGCTTGATCGAGCCAAGGTGGTGAGCATGGGTGAGACGTGCTAATTACGAGCGCGAGAGCGAAACGGTCGCCTTCAGTGGATTTTTGAACGCAGAGCGTCAGCGCATCCTGGCGGCCGCGACGCCTGAGCGCCGCGCGCAGATGGAGGCTGCAGAGGAATCTCGTGCGGTCTATCGCGCCTGGAATGCGGTGTGCTCGGGCACGCGCGAGGGGCGCCATGTGACGGGCCTGCTCTACCTGCCCGAGTCCAATGAGCTGCTGGTGTACCTCGACTCACCCTCGTGGACGCAGGAAATGACGCTGTTGCGCGAGATCATCCGCGCACGTATGGAGCGCGCCGGTGCACATGTGGACGGCCTGGTGTTCAAAACCACCGCGCCCGGTCACACGCCACCCGCTGCCAGGGAGCGCCTGCGCCCGGCGACGACCGAGCGCCCGCCGGCTCCGCACGCCGACCTCAGTGAGGCCGAGCGCACCGAGATTGAGCGCCAAGTGGCGCCCATCGAGGACCAAAAACTGCGCGAGGCCCTCGAGAACGCCATGAGAGCCAGCGCCGAGTGGGCCAAGGGCGTGCAAAGCAAAAAAGAGCCTTAAATCGCATCTGGTGGCCTTGTAGAGCCAAATACCCTCGTTCCCGAGGGTATTTTTTTACGATAAACTAGTAAGGCTATACACATTTTCTTGACTGAAGGAGGACGTGTGGCAAACGAAAACGATTACGATGGCGGCGAGATTAAGATTCTCGAAGGTCTCGAGGCCGTTCGTAAGCGCCCGGGCATGTATATCGGCTCGACGAGCGCCAGCGGTCTGCATCACCTGGTGTGGGAGATCGTTGACAACTCCGTCGACGAGGCCATGGCCGGTTTCTGCACCGAGATCCAGGTGACGGTCCACGCCGACAACTCCATCACGGTCGTCGACAACGGGCGCGGCATCCCCGTCGACGAGCACCCTGTTAAAAAAATCCCGACGCTCGAGGTCGTCATGACGATCTTGCACGCCGGCGGTAAGTTCGATAACTCGGCCTATAAGGTCTCGGGCGGCCTGCACGGCGTTGGCATCTCCGTCGTCAACGCACTGTCCAAGCGCGTGGTCGTTCAGGTTCGTCGCGACGGCAACACCTACGAGATGGAGTTCTCGCGCGGCAAGACCGTCAAGAAGATGGAGGTCGTGGGCACCTCGGATTCGACGGGCGCCACCGTCACCTTCTGGCCCGACGACGAGATCTTCGAGACTTGCATCTACGATTTCGATACGCTGCACAACCGTCTGCAGGAGACGGCGTTCCTCAATAAGAACCTCAAAATCGTGCTGACCGACGAGCGCGAGGCGACTCCCCACGTGGAGGAGTTTTGCTACGAGGGCGGCATCATCGACTTCGTCAAGTTCCTCAACGAGGGCAAGGACGTCCCCGAGGCCTTTAAGGAGCCTATCTACATCGAGGGCAAATCGGACCCGGACGCACCTGTGGCCAAGATGGGCGAGGTCGAGGTTTCCCTGCAGTGGAATAGCGGTTACGGCGAGAACGTCATGTCGTTTGCCAACGACATCTACACTCCCGAGGGCGGCATGCACCTTGAGGGCTTCCGCACCGCGCTCACCCGCGTGATCAACGACTACGCGCGCAAGCAGAACCTGCTCAAGGAAAAAGACGCCAACCTGACCGGCGACGATGTGCGCGAGGGCCTTTCGGCCGTTATCTCGGTCAAGCTGCCCGACCCGCAATTTGAGGGCCAGACCAAGGCCAAGCTCGGCAGCTCCTATATGCGCGCGCTGACGCTCAAGATCGTGACCGACGGCCTCGCCGATTACCTCGAGGAGCATCCCAAGCCCGCTCGCGAGATCGTCAAGAAGGCCCAACAGGCCTGCAAGGCGCGCAACGCCGCCCGCAAGGCGCGTGAGGCGACCCGCCGCAAGAGCCTGCTCGAGACGGCGTCCCTGCCCGGTAAGCTCGCCGACTGCTCGGTGCGCGATGCCGAGCTGACCGAGCTCTTCATTGTAGAGGGCGACTCGGCAGGCGGTTCGGCCAAGGACGGCCGTCGCCGAGACATCCAGGCGATTCTGCCCCTGCGCGGCAAGATTTTGAACGTCGAACGCGTTGGTGACCATCGCGCGTTCTCGAGTGACACCATCCAGTCGCTGATTACCGCGATCGGTTGCGGCGTCACGACGAGTGCCGGCGACGGCGGCGACTTTGATATCACCAAGGCGCGCTACCACAAGATCATCATCATGACCGATGCAGACGTCGACGGTGCGCATATCCGCATCCTGCTGCTGACGTTCTTCTACAAGTACATGCGCCCGCTCATCGACGCCGGCTACGTCTACGCCGCCTGCCCGCCCATCTTTGGCATTAAGGTGCGCAACAAGATCCACTACGTGTATCCCAACGGCCGCCAGCCCGAAGACGAGATCCTGCGCGACACCATCCAGAGCCTGGGCCTGAACCCCGACGATAACGACGAGGACGGCAAGGCCAAGGACGGCAAGATCACCAAAAAGCGCAAGGGCTATACCGTCCAGCGCTACAAGGGCTTGGGCGAGATGGACCCCAAGCAGCTTGCCTCGACGACGATGGACCCCAAGACCCGCATCCTGCAGCGCGTGTCGATCGAGGACGCCGTGGTGGCAGACCGCGCCGTGCGCGAGCTGATGGGTTCCGAGGTCGGCTATCGCCGCGAGTACATTGAAAAACATGCGCATGACGCGCGTTTCCTTGACGCTTAAGAGGAGGTAACGTGGCAGACGATATCAACAATAACGAGGGTATGGACGAGGCCGGCGATGCCGGTATGCCCGACGATCTGAAGCGCCTGCTTGCCCGTACTGAGCAGGGCGAGGACGGCGACCCGGATGCCTATAACCCCGATGCCGATGATGATGAGGAAGAGGACGACGACGGCGAGCTCGAGGAGAGCTTTGGCGAAGTCGACCGTGGCGCCTCGGCCGGCGAGGATATCAACGGCGGCCAGCTCCAGATTTCGGAGTTTGGCCGCGAGATGAAGCAGTCATTCATCGAGTACTCGATGTCGGTCATCACCGCCCGCGCCCTGCCGGACGTGCGCGATGGCTTAAAGCCGGTGCACCGTCGCATCCTGTACGCAATGAATGAGAGCGGCATCTACCCCAACCGTCCGCACAAGAAGTCGGCCTGGACGGTCGGCGAAGTTATCGGTAAGTACCATCCGCACGGCGACTTCGCGGTCTATGAGGCCATGGTCCGCCTAGCACAGTGGTTCTCCATGCGCACGCCGCTCATCGACGGTCACGGCAACTTCGGCAATATCGACGGCGACGGCGCCGCTGCCATGCGTTACACCGAGAGCCGCCTGGCAAAGCCCGCCATGGAGCTCCTGCGTGACCTGCAGAAGGACACCGTCGACTGGCAGCCCAACTACGACGAGTCGCTCGCCGAGCCCGTGGCGCTGCCTGCGCGCTTCCCCAACCTGCTGGTCAACGGCAGCCAGGGCATCGCCGTCGGCATGGCCACCAACATCGCTCCGCATAACCTCACCGAGGCGATCGAGGCCACCTGCTACCTGATCGACAACCCCGACGCCACCGTCGACGAGCTCATGCAGATCATGCCCGGTCCGGACTTCCCCACCGGCGCCATCATCATGGGCAGCGCCGGCATTAAGCAGAGCTACGAGACCGGCCGCGGCTCCATTACCGTGCGTGCCAAGGCACATGTGGAGTCCACCAAGACCGGCCGCAGCCGCCTGGTCTTTACCGAGATTCCCTACATGGTCAACAAGGGCACCCTGCAGGAGAAGATCGCCCAACTCGTCAACGACAAGCGCATTGAGGGCATCTCGGATATGCGCGATGAGTCCAACCAGAAGGGCATCCGTCTGGTCATCGAGCTCAAGAAGGGCGTCATTCCGCAGGTCGTGCTCAACAACCTGTATAAGTACACCTCGCTGCAGACGACCTTTGGCGCCAACAACCTGGCACTCGTCAACGGCGTTCCCAAATGCCTGAGCCTGCGCGAGATGCTGCAGCACTACATCGACCACCAGGTCGACGTCGTTACCCGCCGCACCCGCTTCGACCTTAAGAAGGCCCAGGCCCGAGCGCATATCCTTGAGGGCTACTTGATGGCTCTCGACCATATCGACGAGGTCATTAGCATCATCCGCTCCTCGCAGACCGACTCCGAGGCCAGCAGCCGCTTGATCGAGCACTTTGGCTTTACGCCCGAGCAGACCACGGCCATCCTCGAGATGAAGCTGCGTCGCCTGACCGGCCTGGAGCGCGACAAAATTCAGGAAGAACTGGACGGCCTGCGTCGCGCCATCGCCTACTACGAGGACCTGCTGGCGCATGAGGAGAAGATCCTGGGTGTCATCAAGGAAGAGATGCGCGAGATCTCCAAGAAGTTTGGCGACAAGCGCCGCACCGAGATCAGCCAGGTTGAGAAAGACCTGGATGTCGAGGACCTCATCGCCGACGAGGATATGGTCGTGACCATCACCCACACCGGCTACGTTAAGCGTATCCCAGTGGCTGCCTACCGTGCCCAGAAGCGCGGTGGCAAGGGCGTGTCGGGCGTCAACCTCAAAGAGGACGACGTTATCGATGAGATGTTCATCGCGTCCACGCACGAGTACGTGCTGTTCTTCTCGAGCAAGGGCAAGGTCTATCGCCTGAAGGTGCACGAGCTGCCGGTGGGTACGCGCCAGGCGCGCGGTACCGCGATCGTCAACCTGCTGCCCTTCGAGGAAGGCGAGAAGATCGCGAGCGTCATCAGCTGCCGCGAGTTCCCGGCCGACGAGTACCTGATGTTTGCCACCAAGAGCGGCATGGTCAAAAAGACCGTGATGAGCGCATATGACCGCAGCCGTCGCGACGGCCTGATCGCTATCAACCTGCGTGACGACGACGCGCTGCTGAACGTGCGCCGCGTGCGCGACGGCGACAAGATTATCCTGGCCACCACCGCGGGCAAGGCGATCATGTTCTCCGAGGAGCAGGTGCGCGCCACCGGCCGCGATACCAGCGGCGTTCGCGGTATTGGTATGAAGGACGGCGTGAGCGTTCTGGGCATGGAAGTCACTAACGGCAACGGTGATCTGTTCGTCATCACCGAGCGCGGCTACGGCAAGCGCACGCCGGTCGCGGACTACCCGGAGCAGAATCGCGGCGGTCAGGGCGTCTACACCATCCAAATGACCGAGCGTAAGGGTAACCTCGCGGCCATGAAGACGGTGGGCCCGCAGCACGAGCTGTTCATCGTGACGGAGGGCGCGACGGTCATTCGCGTCAAGACCGACGAGATCAGCCAGACTGGCCGCGCCACCCAGGGCGTCAAGATGATGACCGTCGACGACAACGACCGCGTATGCGCTGTCGCCCGCATGACAGCAGCCAAGGAAAAGCCCGAAGGCGAAGCCACAGAAGACGGCTCTGCCCCCGAAGAAACCCCAGTCGATCTAGGCGATGGCAACGACATGCCAGAAAATCTCCTAGACGAGTAAGAGGCCCTAGCTGGTAGAAAATATCAGACCCCATATATCGGCGGTCGGCGCACTGCGCGCCGACCGCTTTTTTGACAATCTTGGACCCGCGTTCGCCCCGGCCGCGTGGCGGCACATGAAGTCGATCGCGAGTTCCGCACGAGCCGGAGAGCACTTAATGTGCTCTCCGTGCGAG
>CAUCCR010000017.1:0-19991 GCA_958441355.1 uncultured Collinsella sp.
TCCAGGCGACCGTCACCTGAAACGCGAATACAGCCACGGCATAGCGCGCGCCCAACTCGCTCTTGACGGCGCCGATGGACGCCACGCAGGGCGGGTACAGCAGCGTAAAGACCAGGAACACGTAAGCGGTAAACGGCGAAAACATAGTTGACAGCACCGCGGGAGAGGTTGCGCCCAAAAGCACCGTGAGCGTCGAGATGACGCTCTCCTTGGCAATGAGCCCCGTGACGAGCGCCGTGGATGCACGCCAATCGCCAAAGCCGAGCGGGGCCAACACCGGCGCGATGATGCTACCCAGACCGGCAAGTAGACTCTGCGACTGATCGGCGACCACATTAAAGCGAATGTCGAACGTCTGAAGGAACCAGATGACCACGGTAGCGGCAAAGATAATGGTAAAAGCCTTGGTAATAAAGTCCTTGGCCTTATCCCATGCCAGCATCACCGTCGTCTTGACGCTTGGCAGGCGGTAATTGGGGAGCTCCATGATAAACGGCACCGGGTCGCCCTTAAATGCCGTACGGTTGAGCACCAAAGCTGCGATGCAACCAACCGCAATACCAATCAGATAGAGCGAGACCATGGCGGGAACTGTCGCCTGCGGGAAAAACGCCCCGCACAGCAGTCCGTAGACCGGCAACTTGGCCGAGCAGCTCATGAACGGCGTGAGCATGACCGTCATCTTGCGGTCGTGCTCGGATGGGAGCGTACGGGTCGACATGATAGCCGGCACGGTACAGCCAAAACCGACGAGCATGGGCACAAAGCTGCGGCCCGACAGGCCAAAGCGACGCAGCACCTTATCCATGACAAAGGCCACGCGCGCCATGTATCCAGAGTCTTCCAGAATGGAGAGGAACAAGAAGAGCACGACGATAATCGGAAGGAAGGTCAGCACGCTGCCCACGCCCGTAAGCACGCCGTCGACAGCCAGCGAGCGCACCACGTCGTTGGTTCCGAACGCCTTGAGGCCCGCATCGGCCGAGGCGATGATGACCGCGATGCCGTCCTCCATGAGTCCCTGCAGTGCCGCGCCAATCACGCCAAACGTCAGCCAAAAGACGAGGCCCATGATCACCAGGAACGCCGGAATGGCTGTGTAACGACCTGTCAGGATGCGGTCAATCTTGACGGAGCGCACGTGCTCGCGGCTCTCGTGCGGCTTGACGACGCAACGCCCGCAAACGTCGCCGATAAAGCTAAAACGCATATCGGCCAGCGCAGATAGGCGGTCGGTGCCGGCCTCGCCCTCCATCTGGGTAATGATGTGCTCGATAGCGTCGAGCTCGTTGCGATCCAGGTGAAGCGCCTCGGTTACCAGCTCATCGCCCTCGACCAGCTTGGTCGCCGCAAAGCGCACCGGGATGTGCGCCGTCACGGCATGGTCCTCGATCAGGTTAGCAATACCGTGGATGCAGCGATGCAGCGCACCGCCGTCCGGACCGTCGGGCGCGCAAAAGTCCAGGCGACCGGGGCGCTCGCGGAACCGCGCCACGTGCAAGGCATGATCCACCAACTCGCCGATACCCTCGTTGCGGGCAGCGCTAATGGGAACAACGGGCACACCCAACAGGCTCTCGAGCAGGTTGACGTCCACGGCGCCGCCGTTGGCGGTCACCTCGTCCATCATGTTGAGCGCGATGACCATGGGGCGGTCGAGCTCCATGAGCTGCAGTGTCAGGTACAGGTTACGCTCGATGTTGGTAGCGTCAATGATGTCGATGGTGGCGGCCGGGCGCTCGTCGAGGATGAACTGACGGCTCACGACCTCTTCGCCTGTGTACGGCGACAGAGAGTAAATGCCAGGCAGGTCGGTAACGCTCGCCTCGGGATGGTTGCGGATGGTGCCATCTTTGCGGTCGACCGTCACGCCGGGAAAGTTACCGACGTGCTGGTTGGAGCCCGTCAGCTGGTTGAATAACGTGGTCTTGCCGCAGTTTTGGTTGCCGGCGAGGGCAAAGTGCAGCGGCGCGCCCTCGGGCACGGCCGTCTTTGCCGCACGGGGCGAATACGTCCCCTCGCCCAGGGCCGGATGCTCCGTCGTGCCGATTGCGGCGTTAGCGCGCGGACCTGTATCGGTGTCGTGAATACCCACGAGCTCGATGCGAGCGGCATCGTCCTTACGCAGTGTCAACTCGTAGCCACGCAGGCGGATCTCGAGCGGGTCACCCATGGGGGCGTACTTCATCATGGTGACTTCGGTGCCCGGCGTTAGACCCATGTCCAAAATATGCTGTCGGAGTGCCTGATCGTCCGATGCCACTGATGCGACAACGGCGTCTTTTCCGATCTCGAGCGTATCGAGCTTCACGTCCGTGTTCCTCCCCCGACGCCCACAGGGCGTTGCATTTAGTTTACCTTGGCTAACCGTTTGCCACGGCTAACCAATTGTAACCATGCATGATAGCGCGAACACACAACGACGTTCAATCGACAGATTGCTGCAAGGACCGTCCCCAAGTGCCGGCACAAAAGGAACGTCCCCAAGTGCCGCATCTGGGCCATGGCAACGCCGATGTTTTGGCGCGAACAGCGAAAGCCCGCCAGGGCGAGCAAGGTGCCCTGAAACGAGGCGGCATTGACCTTCTGGTCATGCCGCCGAAGTTGAAAGGCAGATTGCCGCTCTGGCGGGCTTGCAGCGTCAAGTGGTTACGGCGTTTGGTAAAACGCCGTAACTAAAACCCGTGGCGCTCGAGGAAGCGGAAGGCCAGGCGAATCCAAGGACGGACCGCCACCTGCTTGTCCTCGTTGTCGACCGCGGTGTTGGCGTTGCCGAGTGAAAGGCCGTGACCGCCCTGGTCAAAGACGTGCATCTCGCAAGCGACGCCCTCCTCGGCCATGCGTTGGGCAAACGGGTAGACCTGCGCGATCGGCGCCGTCTTGTCGTCGGACACGCCCCACACAAAGGTCGGTGGCATCTGACGCGAAACATGCGTGGTGGGGCAGATGTCGGCCAGATGCTCGTCAGTTGCCTCGCCGCCCGTCACCATCGACAGGTAGTCGTTGAGCAAATCGCGCCCCGTCTTGCCGCCCGTCTTTGGCACGCGCAGGTCGATGCGCGGGTCGCGCGTCTGCATGTCGCGCACATAGGCAAAGTCGAGCAGCGGATAGCCCAACACCACGGCATCGGGACGAATGTCGTCCGGACGCGCCCCGGCAAGTGCCGCGAAGGGGCCGGTCTTCCACTGCGTTGCCAGCGAAGCGCAGATCATGCCGCCCGCCGAGAAGCCCACGACGCACACGCGCTTGGGATCGACATGCCACTCGTCGGCGTTGGCGCGCACCGTGGCGACCATCTTGGCAAGATCTGCCTGGGGGTGCGGAAAGCTCACGTCACCCGTAGAACTCGTGACATAGTTGAGCACAAAGGCCTGGTAGCCGCGGTCCAAAAATGCAAACGCCACCGGGTCCTGCTCGTGCGGAGCGATATGTGTAAACCCGCCTCCGCCGCAGATAATCACCGCGGGGCGGCGGCCATTGGGTTTGTCGGGGAGCGGCTCGGCACCCAAATACGTAAACGTCGCCGGATATTCCTCGGTCGGCTCCTCGCCCCACAGCGCATGGTTCTCGACAATCATATGTGCTCCCTTCGCGCAAATTATGCGCCCTTGTTTTTCGCCTTCAAGCGTACCCCACTTGAACCCGTGGCGCAGAAACACACCGGCAATAAGTTTCCCTTCAACTGATATATCACATAATCCCAGCTCAGAGGTATCGCTGAGCAGCGTAGAATAGGGGCGTTGACCAAGCCGCGAAACACATGTGAAACGTTTCCGGCAAACCAAACGCGCGATATGCGCCTATTTAAGTTGGAGGCAACTATGGGTCTGCTCGATTCGCTTAAGTCCACCTTCACCTCGACCGGCGAGGCGTCCGTTCCGCCCGCAGCAAGCTTCGCCACCCGCGAAGGCGTCATCTATGCCCCCGTCAACGGCGTGCTCGTCAACCTGGACGAGGTTCCCGACGAGACGATCGCCTCGGGCATGCTTGGCCAGGGCTATGGCATCGAGCCCATTACCGGCACCATCTATGCGCCCGCCAACGGCCGCATCGGCGCCACCACTGTCACCAACCACTCCATTGGCATGATCACCGAGGACGGTCTTCGCGTGTTCATCCATGTTGGCCTGGGCACCGTGGAAATGAACGGCAAGGGTTTTGCCCGCTTTGTCGAGATGGGCGATGTGGTCAAGGCAGGCCAGCCGCTCATCAGCTTCGACCGCGAGGCCATTAAGGCCGCTGGTCACGAGGACATCGTGACCGTCATCGTCTCCGAGCTCGATCGTCTTAAGAGCATCGACCATGTCGGCGAGTCTGGAACGCTTATCGGCGGCAACCCGCTCGTCAAGCTTGGCGACCCGCTGCTGGTAGCCAAGACCAAGTAGCCAGGCCCCGCGCCACACAGCCAAAAGGCACCTCGTCAAGTGCCCGCGACCATTTGGCCGCGGGCACTTTTCGTTTGAAAAACCATCCCGCCAATGCCTTATCTGTATAGCCCAAATGAGCCGAGCTGCTAGAATATCGAACTGTATGGATAACTATCATTCAACCGTTATGGGAGGATACGTGAACCGCACCAAAATCGCGCAGCTCTATGCCGATGCCGAGTCGCTCGGCGGCCAGACCGTCACCGTCGCCGGCTGGGTCAAGTCCGTCCGCGACATGAAGAACTTTGGCTTTGTTACGCTCAACGACGGCAGCTGCTTCCGCGACCTGCAGGTCGTCATGAACCGCGAGGCACTCGACAACTACGACGAGATCGCCCATCAAAACGTCTCGGCCGCACTCATTTGCACCGGCACCGTCAAGCTGACCCCCGATGCGCCCCAGCCTTTCGAGCTTTCTGCCACCTCCATCGAGGTCGAGGGCACGAGCGCCCCGGATTACCCGCTGCAGAAGAAGCGCGCAACCGTCGAGTTCCTGCGCACCCAGCAGCACCTGCGCCCGCGCACCAACCTGTTCCGCGCCGTGTTCCGCATCCGCTCTGTCGCGGCTGCCGCCATCCACCGCTTCTTCCAGGAGCAGGGCTTTGTCTACGTCAACACCCCCATCATCACCACGAGTGACTGCGAGGGCGCCGGCGAGATGTTCCGCGTGACCACGCTCGACCCCAAAAATCCGCCCCTCACCGAGTCCGGCGAGGTCGACTGGAGCCAGGACTTCTTTGGCAAGCATGCGAGCCTCACCGTGTCCGGCCAGCTCAATGCCGAGAACTTTGCCATGGCCTTTGGCGACGTGTACACCTTTGGCCCCACCTTCCGCGCCGAGAACTCCAACACCACGCGCCACGCCGCCGAGTTCTGGATGATCGAGCCCGAGATGGCCTTTGCCGATCTTAACGACTACATGGATAACGCCGAGGCCATGCTCAAGTATGTCCTCAAGGACGTCATGGCAACCTGCCCCGACGAGCTCAATATGCTCAACAAGTTTGTGGACAAGGGTCTGCTCGAGCGCCTGGACCATGTCGCCAACTCCGACTTCGCCCGCGTCACCTATACCGAGGCCGTCGAAATCCTGGAGCAGGCCGTCGCCGCCGGTCACAAGTTTGACTATCCCGTCAGCTGGGGTATCGACCTGCAGACCGAGCACGAGCGCTTCCTGACCGAGGAGCACTTTAAGCGCCCGACCTTCGTAACCGACTACCCGGCCGAGATCAAGGCGTTCTACATGCGCATGAACGAGGACGGCAAGACCGTCGCCGCCGCCGACTGCCTGGTTCCCGGTATTGGCGAGATTATCGGCGGCTCCCAGCGCGAGGAGCGCCTGGATCTGCTCGAGGCCCGCATCAAGGACCTGGGCATGAATCCCGAGCAGTACAAGTACTACCTTGACCTGCGCCGCTACGGTTCCTGCAAGCACGCCGGCTACGGTCTGGGCTTCGAGCGCTTGGTCATGTATCTGACCGGCGTGGGCAACATCCGCGACGTCCTGCCGCACCCGCGCACCGTGGGCAACGCCGACTTCTAATCGTCGGACGCTAGCTCGCGTCGCCACACGCCAACGCTCATCGCACAAGCGTCTCTCGACATCGGTCGAGAGACGCTTTTTTTCAACAGCATCCGTCAAGCTTTTGGCAAGTTTTTGGTCAGTTGAGCAGGGCTGTTGAAAACTCGACCCACCGTTTGCCGACGACTACCGACCGCCCAGAGCGCCCTGCGCCCCTGGGAAAGCCCCACGTCCTAGGCTCCATACCGTCGCCACCCAAAACGGAAAGGACGTGGGCACGATGACCGAAGCCGCTGTTGAAACCTACGACACCACGACGAGGGGCGCCGCCTCGATGGCAGCCTATCGCGCCGTTCGCATCCTGCAACTATTAAGCGAAAACACCGGCGAGGACAAGGCCATGCTTTCCGATGAGTTGATCCGGCGCCTCGCCCATCCCGACGACCCCGCCCGCATGCCCATCTCGGCGGCGCGGCGCAGCATCTACACCGCCATCTCCGCGCTTCGCCATGCCGGATATGAGATTGAATACAAGCGCGGCGTGGGGTATCGGCTCTTGACCCGTCCACTCACCGACGAGGAGATCATCCGGCTTCACGGCATGGTAATGCGCAACCGCTCCACGCCTATCGCTATCCGCAAGAGCATGGCGCAGCACTTAGTTGCCATGGCGAGTGCCGACGTTCGCGGCTATCTCGATACACCCGAACCTGCTCCAAGCGCAGGCAGCAAGGCTACCAAGGCAACACGCACGCCCATCAAGCGCATCGACACGTGCGAGCTCGTCGAGCAGGCCATCGACCACGGAACCACGGTGAGTTTTGATATTTCGAGCGTCACGACGCGTGGCGAAACCGAAGCAGCACGGATGACACTCCGTCCCTTTGCCATCAGGCAGCGCGATGGCATCTCGTATCTACTGGGAACGGTCTACGACGCCCGAGGCGCCGATGACACGTTGCGTACCGTAGAGATTGGCCGAATGAGAAACGTCACCACACGTCTCCTCGACGGCAAGAAGCTCTTCGCCGCCCTAGACGAGGACGACGCCTCCTCCGCCGCATAAGACCCTCCGCCGCCCATTCGACTACCCGTACCGCCCATCCGATTCTGTATTAAAAAACCCGCCAGGCTGTTGTAAAAATGGACATCAGCGCTACTATAGTTCCACTTGCACTTTGTCCCAGTGCAGTGTTTCCAGCCATTTTTATACTGGGGGTAATGATATGAAGGACATCACCATCAGCCGCAGGAGCCTTCTGGTCTCCGCCGGCCTGCTCGCGCTCGCCCCGCTCGCCGGATGCGGCGGCAACTCTGGCTCCGGCTCTGCTGCCGCCGGTTCCGACTACACCATCGGCGTTCTGCAGCTCACCGAGCACTCCGCACTCGATGCCGCCAACGACGGCTTTGTCAAGGCCATCAAAGAGAGCGGCCTTAAGGTCAAGATCGACCAGAAGAATGCCCAGAACGACCAGTCCACGTGTAAGTCCATTGCCGACAAGTTTGTGGGCGACAACGTCAACCTGATTTATGCCATCGCCACGCCCGCCGCGCAGGCTGCCGCCGGCGCCACGGCCGATATCCCCATCGTGGGCTGCGCCATCACCGACTACGCCGCCTCCGGCCTGGTCCAGGACAACGACAAGCCCGGCACCAACGTCACGGGCGCTTCCGACCTCACCCCGGTCGCCGAGCAGCTCGAGATGATGCAGAAGGTCCTGCCCGACGTTAAAAAGGTCGGCTTGCTCTACTGCACCGCCGAGTCCAACTCCGACGTCCAGATCAAGGCAGCCAAGAAGGAGCTCGACAAGCTGGGCCTGGAGTACACCGACTTCACCGTCTCGAGCTCCAACGAGATCCAGTCCGTCGTCGAGTCCGCCGTGGGCAAGGTCGACGCGCTGTACTCCCCCACCGATAACACCATCGCCGCGGGTGCCTCGCAGGTTGGCCAGATCTGCAAGGAAAACAAACTTCCCTTCGTGACTGGCGAGGAGGGTATGTGCATGGCCGGCGGCCTGTTCACCCTCTCCATCAACTATGAGGACCTGGGCTACGCCGCGGGCGAGATGGCCGTTAAGATCCTGAAGGGCGAGGCCAAGCCCGAGGATATGCCGATCAAGCACCTCTCGAGCAAGGACCTGGTCGTCGTCAAGAACGACGAAATGGCCGAGGCCCTGGGCATCGACCTTTCCGCCCTGGACGCGTAATGCCATACGCGGCATGCGTCTAGAGCCCGTGCTCGCGCTTTAGCCGCGTTATTCAATATCTGAGCCACAGGGGCGGGCGCTGTAGACCGGCGTCCGCCCTGCTTGTTTCAGGTAAAACAAAACGTCTGTCCGTAACTCTTCTATGCATTGTTACCGCTATTATGGTGAATCACGTGTCCACCCTATCCTAGGAGGTATGAAGCATGCTCATTGCATTGCAGGGCGCCGTTTCGCAGGGCGTCCTCTGGGGCATTATGGTGCTTGGCGTGTTTATCACGTTCCGCCTGCTCGACATTCCCGATATGACCTGCGACGGCAGCTTTGCCCTCGGCGGCTGCGTCTGCGCTGTGCTCATCGTCAATAACAACGTCGACCCGCTGTTCGCCGTGCTGGCCGGTATGTGCGCCGGCGCCATCGCGGGCGCCGTCACGGGCATTTTGACCACCGTCTTCGAGATTCCTGCGATCCTCGCCGGAATCCTCACCCAGATCAGCCTGTGGTCCATCAACCTGCGCATCATGGGCAAGTCCAATACGCCCATTCTTGCCAAGGGCACCGTGTTCTCGGCCGTCAGCAATATGACCGGTCTGCCGCAGTCCACCGTTGCTATCATCTTGGGCATCCTGCTCGCCGTGGCTATCGTTGCCATCCTGTATTGGTTCTTTGGCACCGAGATCGGCTCGGCGCTGCGAGCCACCGGCAACAACGAGTACATGATCCGCGCTCTGGGCGTCAACACCAACTCCACCAAGATGATCGCCCTCGTGCTCTCCAACGCCCTCATCGGCCTTTCGGGCGCGCTCATCTGCCAGAGCCAAAAGTATGCCGACATTGGTATGGGCACCGGTGCCATCGTTATCGGTCTTGCCGCCATTGTTATCGGCGAGGTGCTCGGCCGTCTGCTGCCCGGCGGCCTCACGCAGTTTAGCGTCCGTCTTGCCTCCGCCGTCTTTGGCTCCGTGGTGTACTTCCTTATCCGCGCCATCGTGCTGCAGTTGGGCATGGACGCCAACGACATGAAGCTGCTCTCCGCCGTGATTGTCGCTGTGGCCCTGTGCGTGCCCGTGGTTTGGGAGCGCTATAAGCTCCGCAGCTCCTACACGAAGGGGGATGAGGCAGATGCTTAAGCTCTCGCACGTCAAGAAGACCTTTAACAAGGGCACCGTCACCGAGAAGCGCGCGCTCACCGGCGTCGACCTCACCCTGAATGACGGCGACTTTGTAACCGTGATCGGCGGCAACGGCGCCGGCAAGTCCACGCTGCTCAACATGATCGCCGGCGTGTACCCGCTCGATTCGGGCGTTATTGAGCTCGACGGCACCGACATCTCGCGCCTGAGCGAGTCGCAGCGCGCCAAGTACCTGGGCCGCGTGTTCCAGGACCCCATGCGCGGCACCGCAGCCGACATGCAGATTGCCGAGAACCTGGCCCTCGCCAAGCGTCGCGGCCAGCGTCGCGGCCTTTCGTGGGGCGTCACCAAGGCCGAGAAAGATGAGTACGTTGAGCTGCTCAAGCGCCTGGACCTTGGTCTGGACACGCGTCTCAACGCCAAGGTCGGCCTGCTCTCGGGCGGCCAGCGCCAGGCACTCACCCTGTTGATGGCCACGCTCACCAGGCCGCGCCTGCTGCTGCTCGACGAGCACACCGCGGCCCTCGACCCCAAGACGGCCTCTAAGGTGCTCGACCTGACCGAGGAGATCGTCGACGAGAACCACCTGACCGCGCTCATGGTCACGCACAACATGAACGACGCCATCCGTCTGGGCAACCGTCTGATCATGATGCACGAGGGCCATGTGATCTACGACGTGGCGGGCGATGAGAAGAAGTCGCTCACCGTCGCCGACCTGCTGCAGAAGTTCGAGGAGGTCTCGGGCG
This sequence comes from uncultured Collinsella sp., assembly GCA_958441355.1. Classification (GTDB taxonomy): domain Bacteria; phylum Actinomycetota; class Coriobacteriia; order Coriobacteriales; family Coriobacteriaceae; genus Collinsella. The sequence continues at coordinate 10,036 of CAUCCR010000017.1, forward strand.
GCGAGCTTGCCAACGACCGCATGCTGCTGAGCTAAAACCTGCCAAAAAGGGACAGGTTTATTTTGGTAGGTTTTATCTGCGCAAACGTCAAAACCGCCGCTAAGGGACAGACGCCCTTACGGCGGTTTTCGCATATTATGTCGATAATCCGATATTCAACCAGACATTCTGGCTAAGGACTAAGGAAGCTGCCATGAAAAGACTCCCCCGCCTTGCGTTGGCCGCCGCGTTGTTTGCCGGCGCGCTCGCAGGTATCCCAAGCCTCGCTTTCGCAGGGAACCTACCCGCCGCTATTGACGGCTCCGTGGCCGTCATGCACACCAACGACATCCACGGCAGCTACAAGTACAGCTACAACGAAAGCAAGGGCACCGGCACGGTGGGCTTCGACGGACTGGCGGTTCTCTATAGCGCCCAAAGCAGCGCCCCCGATCTTTTGCTCGATGCGGGCGACACCTTCCACGGGCAGTCCTTTGCCACCATGAGCGAGGGCAAGAGCATCGCCGAGCTCATGGACACCTTCTACGCCGACGGCTACGACGCGACCACGCCAGGCAACCACGACTGGAGCTACGGCGCGGACAAACTCCGCACCATGACCGGCTACAGCACCACCGGCACGCCCTTCGCCATGCTCTGCGCGAACGCGAAGTCTACGAGCGGCGTATGGAGCTCGAGCATCACGAAGACGCTCGATCGCACCTGGGAGGATAGCGAAGATCACTCCACATTCGACTACAAAATCAAGGTCGGCGTCGTGGGTGCCATGGATGAGTCGCTGGAATCCTCGCTGCGCGCGGACCTGGTTGCGGGTACGTCGTTCTCGAGTGCCGCGAACGCCATCAATGCCGAGGCAGAGCAGCTGCGCAGGGAGGGCTGCGATGTTGTTGTGTGTATCGCGCATACACTCAACGCCAAGACCTTTGCCACGCGGCTCCGTGGCGTCGATGCCCTTATCGCAGGCCACGAGCACATCAACCTTAACGAGAAGGTGACGGGAGCCGACGGCAAGACGATCCACGTTGTTGAGGCAGGCAGCGCCTTTGCCGAGGTGGGGCTGCTTTCCATTCCGTACAAGTACGACACGAATGGCACCGAGACGACCGACGATGACACGGTCACGGTCCCTGCAGACGACAGCGACGAGAAGCTCTACACCGCCAAGAACGTCAACGGCCTTTTGGCAGACCCCGACAAGGGCTCCGACTACCAAAGCCGCCTTGAAGACGTCCGCAACAAGATCAAGCCGCTCGACGAGGCCTTTGAAAACGAATCGAACAAGGTGCTCGGCACATCCACCACCAACTATTTCTACGGCGAGGACGCCGCAGGCACGCATGGTTGGGAAATGGTGCGCACCACCGATTTCCGCCCCAGTAAGGAGGGCGACACCACCAAGGCCCAGACCATCGGCCATGTGATTTGCGGCTCCTATCTTGCCCTGACGAGCGCGGACCTCGCTATCGAAAACGCTGGCGGCATCGCGGCGGGCAACGTGACCGCCGGCAACGTCATCGCTATCTCGCCCTACGGCAACACCGTGGAGACCTGGACCATGACCGGCGCGGACTTCCTCGCAGCGCTCGAGCACTCGCTACAAATCAGCGATGATTGCAATGACAGCTACGAGCTTCAGCAGGCTTATGTGGCGGCCGGTCACACCGAGCAGGAGGCGCAAGACAAGTACAAGTGGCGCGATGACTCTGGCAGCGTTCTCTCCTTTGGCGGCATCAACGTGACGATTGATTGGACACAGCCCGAGGGCAAGCGCATTGTGAGTGCCACACTCACCAAAGATGGCAGCACGCTCGACCCCGCCAAGACCTATACCGTCGCCACCAACAACTACATCATCACCAACACGACCGACTTCCCCACCTTCGCAAACGCCACCAAGCACACCGAGTGGGGTACCTGCGAGTCAGCGCTAAGGGCGCTGATCGGGCAGAGCAGCTGGGAGAGCAAGATGGCCTCGCTCGCGGGCACCATCAGCTTTGGCTCCGCTGCCGTGGACCCCACGCCCACACCGGCCCCGACGTCTAAGCCCTCACCTAAGACGGACACGACGACCACGAAGGTCATCACCAAGAAGACGACCGGTAAGCTCGCTGCAACGGGAGACCGCACGCTGGCAGTAGTTGGCGCGTGCCTTATCGGCGGCATCATCGTCATCATCCTCGGCATTATCTGGAAGCGTCGACGCTAAGCTACACCGCCGGGCCTTGCAGCCCCGCCGCGTAAACCTTATATCGAGCACAGAAGCCCGTCCGAATTTGATCGGACGGGCTTCTTGGTGGGTATCATGGTTGGACGATCATTAGGAGGTTTCCCTACATGGAATTGTTTGAGCCGATTCTTCATTTCTTTGAGCAACAGTGGGTCCACAACATCATCTGGGCCGTCATCTTGGCGATAGGCACCGCCGTCGCCGCCAAGGTCGTATCCAAGACCCTGAACCATCTGCTTAACCGAGACGATAACCCGCTTCCGGCATCGAGTATCTTCATCAACATCGCGCGCGCCGTCATCTGGATGATTGGCGGCAGCTTTATCCTCGACAACTGCTTTGGCATTAACGCAAACGCGCTCGTCGCCGCTCTTGGCGTCGGCGGCATCGCCATCTCGCTCGGCTTTCAGGACACGCTGTCAAACCTTATCGGCGGCATGCAAGTGACCTTTATGGGCATCATCAAACCCGGCGACAATATCGAGGTCGGCGGCGTATCCGGCGTGGTCCAGGACATCACCTGGCGCCACACGACCATCGAAGATGCCTGCGGGCAGACCATCATCGTCCCCAACTCCAACATCTCCAAGAACACGCTCGTGCATTTGATGCCCTTTGGGCGCGTGGCTGTGCCCGTTGCCGTAAAGGACACGTCCAAGTGGGCCTCGCTCGACGCACTGGCAGACGAGCTGACCAGCGCCACCAAGGCCGCCGTGCTTCCCATCTCGGGCTTTGACAAGGAGCCCTACGTGCTCTTTAGCGAAATCGGCGACTTTGGCATCAAAGGAAAGATCATCTTTATCGTCAGCGACGACAGCACTACATTCACGGCAGCCGACGCCTGCATCCGCGCCATCGCCCCCATCATCGCCTAAACCACCGCAAAGGGGTCAGGCATCTTTGTAGTGGTTTTCATTCGTGGTACCATGGTTCATATAGTTGTTTAAACGACTAAGGGAGCAACATCATGGAAGAGGCCTATCGTCAAGCACGCAAGCGCGGCGAGCAAGGACGTCGACGCGCCATTAGCCAAAGCGAGCATCCATACCTTACGGACCTCGACAGTTTGGTTGCTCAGCTCCCCTTAGGTCAGCGAGAGATTGTCGGCCTAAGGGATATTCCGCTCGAAATGGTCGTCGGCACGGTTACCAAAGGCCGTCAGTCTGCCTTCTCGTGTAACTTTATGCCCCTGCTGCCGTTTAACACCGAGTTCGCCCGCAAGTGGTCCAACCTCTATGACATTCAGGTAACCGAGGGCTATCGTGACCCCATCATCGTCACCGAGTTCATGCATCGGTTCTATGTCCAGGAAGGCAACAAGCGCGCCAGTGTCCTCAAATTCCTAGACGCCCCGACGGTTTCGGCCAAGGTCACCCGTCTCTACCCCGGCAAATGGGATTCCGTCGAAAGCCGCCTGTACGGCGAGTTCTGCGCGTTTTGGCGCGTCTGCCCCCTATACGAGATCGAGTTCTCACGTGAGGGAAGCTACGAGACGCTCGCTAAAATGCTCGGTCAGAACCTTATCGAAAAATGGCCGCAGAAAAAGGTCGACTACCTGCGCCACACCTTCCTGCTCTTTAAGCGCGCCTACCTTCGCGCAGGCGGCGATCACCTGGACATTACGCCCGCCGACGCCATGCTCATCTACCTCAATGTGTACAACCAGGACCGCCTGCTGGATACGCCAACGGATATCGTCGTAAACCGCCTGTGCAAGATCTGGCGCGAGCTGGTCATTGCCGGCAAAAATGACGAGGACAAGGTCGATCTTGTCGAAGCACCGAGCGTCGACGAGGAGGAGACGCCCGCCAAGTCCACCTCCGGCGTGCTCAACTTCTTTATGGGCAAGACCGTCTATTCGGCGGCTAACCCCCTGCGCATCGCCTTTATCCATGAGTTCCCCTGTGCGACGTCGAGCTGGGACAGCCTGCACGACCAAGGGCGTCAGTATCTCGATGAGCACTTTGACGGTATCGTGCGCACCGAGGCGTTCGAGGACTGTCACGATCCGGACATGTTCTACGCCGCCGTGGAAACGGCTGTCAAACATGGGGCAAACGCCATCTTCTCGACCTCGCACCGCCTGATGGAATACACGCTCAGGGCTGCCGTTGAGTATCCCCGGGTTCGGTTCCTCAACTGCTCTATCGGCCTTCCCCATCAAAGCGTCCGTTCGTACTTTGGCAAGATGTACGAGGCCAAGTTCCTCCTGGGCGCCCTTGCCGCCAGCATGGCGGACAACCACCGCATCGGCTACCACGCGTCGGTCTTCGCCTCGGGCGCACTCAGCGAGATCAACGCCTTTGCGATTGGCGCCTCGCTGCTCGACCCGCGCGCGCAGGTCATCCTCACCTGGGGCGATGTTCCCGCCGGTGGTCTTGCCGAAGCCATGTGCCGCGAAGGCGTAAGCGTCATGACCGGCGCTGACATGTCAAAGTCGCTCGAAGACCCAACGGCCTACGGGCTTCACCGCTTGGTCGACGGCAAAGTCACCGGCATCGCCATGCCCGTATGGAACTGGGGCCGTTACTACGAGCTCATCGTTCGCAGCCTTCTGCACGGCACGTGGGACGAGACCAGCGACGACAACCAAGTGCGTGCCGTCAACTACTGGTACGGCATGAGCTCCGGCGTTATCGACATCCGTTACGCTCCGGGCCTACCCTACCAGACGCGCAAACTCGTGCAGTTGCTCCGCAACGGCATTGTTGAGGGATCCATCAACCCCTTTGGCGGCGAGCTCCATAGCCAGAACGGCGTGGTACAGATCGAAGGCTTCCCTCCGCTGCCGAGCACGCAGATTGTCGAGATGGATTGGCTGGCGGACAACGTGGTAGGCACCATTCCGCAGCTCGACGATGAGCCGAAAGTCCCTGCCCTATGAAAATCCTTGCCATAGCCGATACCGAAGAACGATGCCTTTGGGAGTGCTTTCGCAAGGAACGCTTTGAGGGAGTCGACCTGATTTTGTCCGCTGGCGATCTGGACCCGGACTATCTTGAGTTTTTGGTCACGGTCATCAACAAACCGCTCATCTACGTGCGCGGCAATCACGATGGCCGCTACGCACGTCATGCACCGGGCGGATGTATCTGCGTAGAAGACAGCGTGTACACGTACCGAGGGATTCGCATTGCGGGCCTTGGCGGGTCCATGCGTTATCGCGACGGCGCCAACATGTACACCGAACGCGAGATGTCCAAGCGCATGCGTAAGCTGTCGCGTAAGGTTAGGATGGTCGGCGGGTGCGACATTCTGCTTACCCATGCACCCGCCGCCGGTATGGGTGATCTGGACGATCTGCCGCATCGAGGGTTCGAGTGCTTTAACACAGCACTCGAATCCTGGAATCCCGACTACATGGTGCACGGGCATGTGCACCAAAGCTACGGTTGCGATTTTCAGCGCGAGCGTCAGCATGTGTGTGGAACGACGATCATCAACGCCTGCGGCTATACACAGTTTGAGCTCGACCAGACGCGCTACCCCATCCGTGGCTGGCAGGCAGCCTGGCTCAATTCGCAAACCATGCGCCGGGAGCTCAAACGCCACGAGGCAATCGAGTCCTCAACCGCAAGAACACCCTGGTAACCACCTCAAAGGGGACACTGTCCCCTTTGAGGTGGTTTTGACGCGATAGCAAGAAACCCGGTCCTGCGCAAGGCAGAACCGGGTTTCTTTAGCAATGCTTGCTTTGCTCAAGCAGTAACTAGCAGTTACTCAGCCAGGAAGTCACGCTGGACAGCGGGATCGACCTTGACGCCAGGGCCCATGGTGGAAGACACGGAGATGGACTTGACGTACTTGCCCTTAGCAGAAGAGGGCTTGACGCGCAGGATCTCGGTGTACAGGGCAGCGTAGTTCTCGACGAGCTGCTGCTCAGAGAAGGACTTCTTGCCCAGGGGCACGTGGCAGATGCCGTAGCGGTCGGCGCGGTACTCAACGCGGCCAGCCTTGAGCTCGGAGACCATCTTGGCGACGTCCATGGTCACGGTGCCGAGCTTGGGGTTCGGCATGAGGCCACGGGGACCAAGGATCTTACCGATGCGGCCAACCTTGGCCATCATGTTCGGCGTAGCGATAGCGGCGTCGAAGTTGATCTCGCCCTTCTGAATCTGGGCGACGAGCTCGTCGGAACCGATGATGTCGGCGCCGGCAGCCTCAGCCTCACGGGCCTTCTCGCCCTCGGCGAAGACGGCAACACGAACGGTCTTGCCGGTGCCGTGGGGCAGGGAGATGGAACCACGAATGTTCTGGTCAGCCTTACGAGTATCGATGCCCAGACGGAAGTGAGCCTCGACGGTCTCGTCGAACTTGGCGGTGTCGAGCTCCTTGATGAGCTTGGCAGCCTGAAGGGGGGTGTAGAGCGTGGCGCGGTCGATCTTCTCGGCAGCGGCGTTATAGCTCTTACCATGCTTAGCCATGTGCATTACCTCCTGTGGTTAAACGGGCGTGAGCCCTCCCACATCGTATCGTGTGCCCTATTGCACACATTTAACGGGCGCCCCGGTCGGAGCACCCGCCGTTACCATAAGAAATCGCTACTCAGCGATGGTGACGCCCATGGAACGGGCGGTACCGGCGATGATCTTCTTGGCGGCGTCAATGTCGTTGGCATTGAGGTCCGGCATCTTGATCTCGGCGATCTTGGTGAGCTGCTCCTGGGAGAGCTGACCAACCTTGTCAGCCTGGGGCTTAGCGGAACCAGACTTGAGGTTCAGCTCCTTCTTGATAAGGTGAGCCGCCGGCGGGGTCTTGGTGATGAAGGAGAAGGACTTGTCCTCGTAGACAGAGATCTCAACGGGGATGATGTCACCCTTCTTGTCCTGCGTCTCGGCGTTAAAGGCCTGGCAGAACTGCATGATGTTCACGCCAGCAGCGCCCAGGGCGGGGCCGACGGGAGGAGCGGGGTTTGCTGCACCAGCAGGAATCTGGAGCTTAATGACGTTGGCAACCTTCTTCTCAGCCATGGTCATTCCTTTCGAATCACGAGTGTGAAGTACTTGCTATATCGTAAGCACGCACGTGTTAGAAGCACTCCTGAGATGAGCAGTCACAGAAGAAGCACGCTCGCGCGAACGGACGAAAACTTAAGCGATGACAGCGACCTGGTTAAAGTCGAGCTCGACCGGCGTCTCGCGGCCAAAGATCATCAGCGTGACCTTGAGCTTGCCAGCCTCGGTGTTAACCTCGGAGACCTTGCCATCAAAGTCGGTAAGCGGGCCATCGGTGACGCGGACGGACGTGCCGACCTGAATATCAACCGAGGTGCGCTTGGGCGAATCGCCCTTACCGGTACGACGAGTCATCTTATTGTACTCATCGCGGGAAAGCGGTGCGGGCTTACCGTTGCCGCCCAGGAAACCGGTGACGCCGGGCGTGTTGCGAACACACGTCCAAGCATCGTCATCCATCTCCATGCCGACCAAGACATAACCCGGGAAGATCTTGGAATCCTTGGTCTCGCGCTTGCCACCCTCTTTGATCTCGGTGACGCGCTCCATAGGAATCTCGATATCAAAGATACGGTCCTGCATGCCCATGGTCTCGATACGATGCTCGAGATCGGACTTTACGCGGTTCTCGTATCCGGAGTAAGTGTGAACGACGTACCAACGCTTAGACATGGTTTAGCCCCTCAATCCAGAGAACAGAGCAAGAGCCTCGCCAAAGCCAGCATCGAGCAGAGCGATGACGACGCCGACGACGATCAGAGAAGCGCAAACGACAACCGAGTAGTTCACGAGCTCCTTCTTATCGGGCCACGTGACACGCTTCATCTCGGACTTGACCGAAGCGAAATACTTCTTGGTGCGGGCGAAGAAACCAGGCTTCTCGTTCTTCTTGGACTTCGCAGCCTTCTCGTTCTTCTTGGCAACGGCCTTCTTGGCCTCAACCTTGGAGTTGGCGGCAGCTTTGTTGGCAGGTGCCGGCTGCTGAGCCTTCTTCTTGTTCTTCTTGTTGGCCATTTGGGTTACCTCCGCGCAATGCGCTTATACATGAGTAAACCGTAAGCCCCCAAGTGGGAGCTTACGGAATAATGACTGGCACGCCAGGAAGGACTCGAACCCTCAACACTCGGTTTTGGAGACCGATGCTCTACCAATTGAACTACTGGCGTATGTGACTAGAGACTAGCGAGTCTCTTTGTGCAGCGTGTGGTGACGGCACCAGGGGCAATACTTCTTGATCTCCATACGATCAGGCATGGTCGACTTGTTCTTGGTGGTCGTATAGTTGCGGCGCTTGCACTCAGTGCACGCAAGAGTAACTAGAGTACGCATGTATCCTGAACCTTTCATTTCCGCCCCGTACGGGCACGAGTTGTTACTTTATCAGCTCCACGTAAGTGCTGTCAATGAAAACCTCGAGTCAATTGGTTCTCGGTGGATCCATTCATATTTGGAACACATCAATGAAGCCATCGAGAGCTAATCGACGGTGCATCCAGGACCATTATCGATCCTCTCGACACCAGCAACGGCTCAATATCCATTGCAGAAAAGAACCCGGCACCCATATAAGTGCCGGGTTCTCTAAGTCAGCTATATCAAAGAGCTAATTTACTCAATGATCGTGGAGACGATGCCCGAACCGACGGTGTGGCCACCCTCGCGGATAGCGAAGCGCAGGCCCTCCTCCATGGCGATCGGGTGGATGAGGTCGCCCTCGATGGTGATGTGGTCACCAGGCATAGCCATCTCGGTGCCCTCGGGGAGCTTGACCGTACCGGTAACGTCGGTGGTACGGAAGTAGAACTGAGGACGATAACCATCGAAGAACGGGGTGTGACGGCCGCCCTCCTCCTTGGTCAGAACGTAGATCTCGCCGGTGAACTTGGTGTGCGGGGTAACCGAACCGGGCTTGCAGAGAACCTGGCCGCGCTCGATGTCCTCACGCTTGATGCCGCGGAGCAGCAGACCGACGTTGTCGCCAGCCTCGCAGAAGTCCATGGACTTACGGAACATCTCGATACCGGTAACGACGGTGTTCTGGGTATCCTTGATGCCGACGATCTCGACGGGCTCGTTGAGCTTGAGCTCACCGCGCTCGACACGGCCGGTAGCAACGGTACCACGGCCGGAGATGGTCATAACGTCCTCAACGGCCATCAGGAACGGGAGGTCGTTGTTACGAGCAGGCGTCGGGATGTACTCGTCGACGGCCTTCATGAGCTCGCGGATAGCGTCCATCCACTTGGCGTCGCCCTCGAGAGCGCCCAGAGCGGAACCACGGATGACGGGGATGTCGTCGCCGGGGAAATCGTACTCGGAGAGGAGCTCACGGGTCTCCATCTCGACGAGGTCGATGAGCTCGTCATCGTCGACCATGTCGCACTTGTTCAGGAAGACGACGATGTAGGGAACGCCGACCTGACGGGCGAGCAGGATGTGCTCACGGGTCTGAGCCATGGGGCCGTCGGTAGCAGCGATGACCAGGATAGCGCCGTCCATCTGAGCAGCACCGGTGATCATGTTCTTGACGTAGTCAGCGTGGCCCGGGCAGTCAACGTGAGCGTAGTGACGGGCAGCGGTCTCGTACTCAACGTGGGAGACGGAGATCGTGATGCCGCGCTCGCGCTCCTCGGGAGCCTTGTCGATGTTCTCGAACGCAGTGAAGTCAGCCTTGCAGCCCTCGGTCTCGGAGAGAACCTTGGTGATGGCAGCGGTCAGCGTGGTCTTGCCGTGGTCAACGTGACCGATGGTGCCGATGTTAACATGCGGCTTAG
>CAUCCR010000018.1:0-18649 GCA_958441355.1 uncultured Collinsella sp.
TCAGCTGGGAGAGCGCGGGCTTTGCAAGCCTGAGGTCAGGGGTTCGATCCCCCTAACCTCCACCATGATGGACCTGTAGCTCAGTTGGTTAGAGCGTCCGGCTGATAACCGGGAGGTCACAAGTTCGAATCTTGTCAGGTCCACCACTTTCTTTCGCAATAAACACCCCAGCGAGAGCCGAGTCGCCGCTGGGGTGTTTATTACTGTCTCCGTGGGGGTTTAGCTCAGCTGGGAGAGCGCGGGCTTTGCAAGCCTGAGGTCAGGGGTTCGATCCCCCTAACCTCCACCATGATGGACCTGTAGCTCAGTTGGTTAGAGCGTCCGGCTGATAACCGGGAGGTCACAAGTTCGAATCTTGTCAGGTCCACCATCAAAACCGTGAAGAGCCCCGAGGCATGGCCTCGGGGCTTTTTTCTTGTGTGTCATAAAACTCATTTTGGTTTTGTGTGCTGTGCGAAAGATTGGGTAGTATAGCAATTCAATGCGGCGAAGGCGCCGTGTGTTAACCGCTACGTACCGGAGGTGTTCCATGGTTCGTGTCGACATAGAGACCATCGTCATGGCCGCCGGTCCCGTGCCATCGCTCATCGTGCTTCGCGAGCGCTGCAGCAAATCGGACTCCCCTGCGCCGCTGCGCTCCCTTTCTATCCAAACTGGTTCGTTTGAGGCTGCGGCTATTAGCCGCGGTATCGACAGCGGCCGTGCCGAGCGCCCGATTGCCCATGACCTGTTGCTCGACACGCTCGATGCACTGGATGCAAAACTCGAGCGTATCGAGATTGTCCGTGCCGAGCCTCCCGTGTTCTACGCGACGGTCGTTGTTTTGGCCGACGGCAGCGAGCACGGCATCGACGCCCGTCCGAGCGACGCCATCGCCCTCGCCGTGCGCAGCAATGCCCCCATGTTTGTGGAGGACGACATCATGAACCGCCTGGGCACCGTATCTCCGGTTGCCGAGGAAATCGATGACGAGCAGGAATTTGAGAAGTTCGACGAGTTCGTCCATACGCTCTCGCCCGATGATTTTTAAATGACGGGTAGTCATGAGACGGAGTGTGCACTGATGGAGCGTGGCGTCTCGGCCGAGGTCGCCGCTATTGCCCGCGAGGCCCAGATGCGCTCGGAGGCATCCGAGGCCGCACGCATCGCCTATGTGACGCAGGCCCGCACGCTTCGCGAACGCCGTGCCTCCTTTATCAAGATGGTTGCCGTCTCCGCACTTGTCGCGGCAATCTCATCGCGCCTTCGTGGTACAGTTGGTGCGCTTGGGTTTTCGATTTCGACGGGCTTGGTCATCTGGGGCGTGGTCGATGCCGTGATGCTGACCAACCAGATCAAGGTACTCGATAAGCGCGCGGCCGATATGATGCGCGCCCGCGACGCCGCCGCCAAGATCGCTGCCGAGGCACAAGAGATGTAACGACGCCGGACTCGATGGGAAGGTCTAAAAATGGCACAGGATATGCAGGACGCCGGAAACGTCTCCGCCGAGCTCGACGCCATGGTGTGCGACCTCATCGGGGCATTTTTAGACGATCTTGCCGCTGGTGAGAATCCCGGCGTTGTCGTTGCGATCGAAGACGCCTCGTCCAACCGCTATCTGGCGGCACTCGACGAGGACGGCGAGGAGGCATGCCTCGAGGCTGCCACCAACTTTATCTCCGAGCACAAGATGGGTCTTAAGGACGAGGGTTTGGGCCGCATTGCCCGTTACGCCATCGGCTACACCGGGTGTGTCGAAATTGACGGCGGCTACCATGACGCGCTGCTCGTGAGCTTCTTTGAGACGACGCTCGAGAGCGGTTTTTCGGCATACGTACTGTACGAGGGTGTGGGCGCCGGCGATGGTTTTATGTGGAGCGACCCTGAACCTGCAGGTGAGGAAACCCCTCTTATCTAAAATCGCTAAAATAAACGAGTTTTCGGTAAAAGGCTCAATATTCCCGCCGAGCGTTGTGTTGCTGGGCGGGTCGCATACGCGTGCCGTTTGTATATAGATAGAAGATAGGGGAACTACATGCGCGTAGACAATCTGAGGAACATCGCCATCATCGCTCACGTCGACCACGGCAAGACGACGATGGTCGACAAGCTCCTGCGTGCCACGGACGCCTTCCGTGCCAACCAGCAGGTCGAGGACCGCGTCCTGGATTCTAACGACCAGGAGCGCGAGCGCGGCATTACGATTCTCGCCAAGAACATCTCTATCGAGTACAAGGACGTCAAGATCAACGTCATCGACACCCCGGGCCACGCCGACTTTGGCGGCGAGGTCGAGCGCGTGCTGCGTATGGCCGACGGCGCCCTGCTGCTGGTCGACGCTTTTGAGGGCCCCATGCCCCAGACCCGCTTCGTGCTGCGTCACGCTATCGATACCGGCCTCAAGATTATGATCGTCATCAACAAGATCGATCGTCCGGGGGCTAACCCCGAGAAGGCGTACAACGACTGCCTGGACCTTATGGCCGACCTGGGCGCCACCGACGACCAGCTTGAGTTTGCCATGGAGCACGTGGTCTACGCCAGCGCCATGAATGGCTTTGCCCGCCTTGACCCCAACGACGGCAACACGGACATGTATCCGCTGCTCGATATGATCATCGACGACATGCCTGCGCCCGAGGTCGACGAGAACGCCCCGCTGGCCATGCAGTGCGTGACCATCGACCACTCCAACTTCGTCGGCCGCATCGGCATCGGTCGCGTGTACTCCGGCACCATCCACCAGGGCGACCAGATCCTGGTCGTCAAGAACGATGGATCCAGCGCTACTGCCACCGTCAAGCAGCTCTTCACCTTTGACTACCTAGGCCGCACCGAGTGCCAGGAAGTCGGCGCGGGTGACATCGCCGCCGTCGTGGGCATCGACCGCACCGATATCGGTGATGTCTACACCGATCCCGAGAACCCCGTCGAGCTCGAGCCCATCGAGATCGACCCGCCGACCCTGTCCATCGTCTTTGAGGCTTCGACCTCACCGCTCGTCGGCCGCGATGGCGACATCGTGGGCGCCCGTCAGCTCAAGGAGCGTCTGTTCAACGAGGCCGAGAACAACGTGACCATGAAGATCGAGGAGCTCGAGGACAAGAGCGGCGTCGAGGTCTCGGGCCGCGGCATCCTGCACCTGTCCGTTCTTATGGAGTCCATGCGCCGCGAGGGCTTTGAGTTCCAGGTCGGCCGTCCCCGCGTTCTGTTTAAGAAGGACGAGAACGGCAACAAGATGGAGCCCGTCGAGCAGGCCGTCGTCGAGTGCCCGGACGAGTACTCGGGCAAGGTCGTTGAGGTCTTCGGCACCTCTGGCGGCATCATGACGAGCATGGATACCTCGGGCATCGTGACGCACCTCGAGTTTAAGATCCCGACCCGCGGCATCATGGGTCTTAAGAACCGCATCATGAACGTCACTCACGGCGAGGGCGTGTTCTACCACACCTTCCTAGAGTACGGCCCCTATGCCGGTGAGATCGGCAACCGCCAGAACGGCGCCATGATCTCCATGACCACCGAGAAGGCCGTTGCCTACGCTCTGGGCACGCTGCAGGAGCGCGGCCAGTTGTTTGTTGAGCCGGGCACCGAGTGCTACGAGGGCATGATCGTGGGCGAGCGCAGCAAGGCCGGCGACATGGTCGTCAACATCGCCCGTACCAAGAACCTGGGCAACCAGCGTTCCTCGACCTCCGATATCTCCGTCCAGCTGGTGCCGCCCCGCACCTTCTCGCTGGAGGAGGCGCTGGAGTACATCGCCGATGACGAGCTGGTCGAGATTACTCCCAAGAACATCCGCCTGCGCAAGCGTCTGCTCAATGCCACCGACCGCAAGAAGGCCGCCGTCCGCGCCGGTCAGGTCAACAAATAAGCGCTGGGGCTTATAACCGCCAATAAGAAAGGGCGTCGACCGCAATGGTCGGCGCCCTTTTTGGTGCACAGGGATTGAGTTGGTCTGCACCCCCGCAAAGGTGCCTGTCCCCTTTGTGGGGGATCGACGGCTAAGCAGTGGGGAGTCCTGGCGTGTTAGCCGGCTGCTGCGGTTTGAGGTGGGCGTTGCGCCAGATGATTTGGATGATGTAGCCGAGTGTAAAGACGAAGGCCACGCCGCTGATGAAGTCGCCTACGAGGGGGATTGCCGTAAGCGCGCCCGCGGCGATGCCACCTACGGCCGCCATGGCGAAACGGTTCTGGCTGTGTCCGACCATGCGGGCGATCGCACACCCCGCAAAGGCACTCGACACCAACGCGATGCCGATAACGCCGCACAAGAGGGCTCCGGCAAGCGACAGACCAGCGATAGAGATAATCAGCAGTAGGACGGCGGGGACGATAGCAATCGTGCTCAGAAGACCGCTCACCCACAGGGGCATGGGGCGCTGGTGGAGCATGCCGGCGGCGCTGGCGGTCGCGCGCGGAAAGACGAGCTCGAGCAGCAGAGCGACAAAGCAGGTCGAGAGTGCCGCGGCGACGATACCGCCGATGACATCGTTAACGGTGGAAGTATCCTCGTTCTCGGTGCGGTCGATCTTGAGCGCGCCGACCTCGGCTCCCGCGGCGCGCTCGGGGTCCTCGGAGACGTGAGCGTTCACGGTGCCGGTGATGTGGGCGTTCTTGCCCAAGATGAGCTTGTCGGCCCAAACCTCGACATCGCCCTCGACGGTGCCATCGATGGTCACCGTGTCGCCCGCAAGCGCTGCCGACTTGGTAGAGCCGCGCAGGGCAACCGTCTCGCCTATCGCGTAGAAGCAGTTGGCGGTGCTGTCGGAATTGAGTACGACGTGCTGACCGACGACCGTGACGCTGCCATCAACCGTAGTCTTGGCAATGTCGATGGTGCGCGCCGCCAAGCGGACGGCGCCGTCCACCGTGCAGTCGCGGATGGAGAGGCTCTCGCCTGCTGCAATTATGTCGCGGCCGATGGACGCATCGTCCAAGTTGAGGGCCTGACCTGCCCAGTACAGGTCACCTTCGATGCCGGACGGATTGGCATCATCGTCGGTCGTAAGTACGTTTCCTGCGGTGTCCGTGCCGGCGAACGACGCCGTGGGAAGTGCAGTAATCGCCAGTGCGATGAGCGCGAATGCCATAAGCAGGCAGCGACGCATTTTGTGTGACGGCGCCGCCGCGGTTTGATTGAGAGCCATGGTTGATCCTTTTGTTAGGTGTTCGACATGTATCTAACAGGGTACCCAACGCGCGGGCGCTCTAAAAGAACCTCTCGGTTGCATTTCGAAGGGTCGTGCCGCGCTGTCTACTTTTTGCGATGCAAAAAGCGCGCGATGTCTTCTTCGGTGGGGCTTTTGATGTCAAAGCGCAGCGAGAGCCAGCGCAGACCCATGGTCACGACAACGCATACGACCAGCGCGGCGACATTGCTCATGATGCCGCTCATAACGAGACACACATAGCTTGTCGATCCGGCGATGGCGGCGATGGCATAAAAGTTAGTACGTTGGAAAATGCCCGGAACCACGCCCATAAAACCGTCGCGCAGCATGCCTCCGCCCACTGCGGTAAAAAAGCCCATCATGACGCATACGGCGGGTGCAAATCCGTAGACCAGCGCCTTGTCCGCGCCGGTTGCGGCATAGATGCCGACCGAGATGATGTCGAGCAGGGGAATGAGTTTGTCGGGCTTGTCGACAATTGCCGGGAAGATGTAGATGGTGGCCGCCGTGGCGATGGAGAGCGGCAGCGCCATTGGCTGGTTGAGGATGTAGACGTTGCCGACCTGGAGTGTCATATCGCGCAAAAGACCGCCGCCCAGACCGCAGACCACCGCGAGCGCGACCGCGCCCACCAGGTCGAGCTTGTGTTCGCGCGCAACCAGCACGCCCGAGATCGATGCGGCGACAACGGCGAACATCTCGAGCCAAAATGGGATAGCGACCATGGCATCCGAGGCATGTGAGGTAACGGTTACAGCGGCGACGACGGGCAAGATGGGGTCCTTTGGGTTACGGGTTTGGACAATGCCCGTACATAGTACATGTTCAGCGCCGATTGCGATCCTATTGCTCGGCAAACGGTCGGGACTGGATGCGGGCGTAGGCATCAAACGTGTACATCAGCCTCCAAAGATGTCAAAAAATGTCGGTTTTGGAGGGTGATGTACATGTTTTGGTTGGGGCGTGCTGGGATGACGCTACTCGGAAGGCGCGTCTTCGCCCTGCGCGCTCTTCCAGTTGCGGATAAGTGCCTTGCGCAGTTCGTTCTGCTTTCGCTGGTACTCGGCGTCCGTGCAGCGGGGCATACCGAGTGCTTCGCGAATGCTGTTAATGGCGCGATGAAAGGCAAGTTGACTTGCGAACTGTGCCGAGGTGAGCGCAACGATTCGATATCCCATTTGGGCGAGCACGGCCTCTCGCTCCGCGTCCGCTCCCTTGCGCTCGGTCTCATCGTGAAAGCCGCCCTTATATTCGATGCCGAGTTCTCTGCGCGTATAAGTAACAAGAGCGTCGATTTTGAGCGTTCGGGCTTTTGCGCAATGCCAGAGACGCTGAGGGATTTCAAGCGGTTTGTTGAGTTCGATACCTCGGATACCAACGCCGCCTTCGCTTGTTGGGAGCGAGAGGGCGATGGAAGATGCGGTCTCCATGGGCGAGGCTGAGTGGTCGTAGATGTGTCTGAGCGCGAGTCTGGCGCGTGTGGCGCCGGGTTTGCCAGGGTGCCGATCGAGTAGCTCGACAATTTCGTCCTTGGAGGTGGTGGTTGGTTGCTCAGTGTAAGGGTCAGAGGGATTGAGCCCCATGCGATAGTCGCCGCAAACTTCGTAACCATACTCGAGGTATTCGATCCTATCCATCCACTCGGCAGCGAGCACGAAGGTGAAGGCTTCGTCGGTGATAAAGATGCCGGGCGTAAGCTCGTCAATATGGTCGTAGGGTAGGTTTTGGCCGAGAACGTGGCAAGTGACACCGTTGGTGCGAATTCGCTCGAAAGCAAATACTACGGAGATGTCGATAGTCTTGAGCATGGTGGACGGAATGCCGCAGTCGGTAAGTGCCTGCCGAATGCGCGCGATGCGTTGCTGGGTAGAGAGGCCCCGCACGCCTATCTGGTAGTCGCGTTGTGCGACGGCTTGAACCAGGTTTCGCGGTGCATGATGGACGAGCCACGCCGTTTTATGCGAAATGAGAACAGGAGTATCCATTTGGGGACCTCTCGCTTCGAGCTGACACCAAACTCTTATGTCCGTTGAGGTGGGGAAATATACCGGATGCGAACAAATCGACTCATGCTTGGTGCGCGTCATACGCAAACATGTACATCACACTCCAAAAACGACATTTTTTGACATCTTTGGAGGGTGGTGTACATGTTTGAGATATGGGCTGGGATCGACCACGATGGGGGTGTGGTCGAATAGGAGGGATGTCCAAATTTTGAGCTTTGCTCAAAATTTATCCGGTCGGCTTACGCCGACCGCGCTGCGCTAAAAACGCGCCGCTGGCGCGTTTTCTTTACGCTCCGCGCCCTGGCGGGTTCGAATCCCTCCTCCGCCGTATTTGCTTGTTAGGGACTCAAAACAAAAAAGCTCCCATTCCCGGGAGCTTTCTCAATCTAAATGGCGGAGGAGGAGGGATTCGAACCCTCGTGACCTTATACAGGCCAAACGGTTTTCGAGACCGCCGCATTCAACCACTCTGCCACCCCTCCGCGTGGGGTAAAAACAAAGCAGGCTCGAAGGCCTGCTTTGGAATTAACTGGCGGAGAGTCAGGGATTTGAACCCTGGAGACGCTTTTGACGCCTACACGATTTCCAATCGTGCTCCTTCGGCCACTCGGACAACTCTCCGTTAAATGCGAAAGTCAGTATACACGAGGAATCGCAAAGTGCAAACAGAAAAGTTGGCATTTTTTAAAACGCTTGGCCGCGCTTGGCGTTGCAGTGGGGTTTGAGGTGCCAAAAAACGGCTTCCGACCAGCGTGGTTGATCAACTCAATTGTTCAAAAGGAGTATTCATAAGCGACTTGGCAATGAATTTAAAAATCTTTGGGTGGTGCTGTGGACCACTGGTATGCATTTTGCGACCACAGCCTTGTGCCCGTTGACCTGCGGCTTGGCTCAGCTTGTCCCCACGGCACCGTATCTTGTCCACAGATCTGTCAAGCTTTTGGTCGGCATTTGGTTGGAATGCGCATGAAACGTGGTGCGAGTATGGGCATATGTGGAGGTCATGAGGTTGTAGCTGCATATTCTTGCAGCCTGGGAGGTTGAAAGATATTATTACCAAGTCTTTTCCTGCTTCAGGCGCACCTTCACGACCTGAAGCCACATTTGCCCAGAGGAGGTGACAATATGAAGGCTTATGAACTGCTGTTCTTTGTTGACCCGTCGCTCGACCCCGAGACTCGTCTCGCTGTTATGAAGCGTATCGATACCACGATCGCTGAGGGCGCTGGTAAGGTCGACTCCGTTGACGAGTGGGGCAAGCGCAAGCTCGCCTACGAGATCAACGACCTCACCGATGGTGACTACACCCTCATCAACTTCCACGCAGATCCTACCCAGATCGCCGAGCTTGATCGCGTCCTGCGCATCACCGACGCTGTGGTCCGCCACATGATCGTCCGTCGCGACGACCAGGAGTAAGACTGTCGTTTTGGACTGGGCTTGTGCCCCAAGAGGAAGTAGTGAGTTATGAGCATCAATCGAGTGAACATCACCGGTAACCTCACCCGCGATCCCGAGCTGCGCGCCACCGCCGGCGGAACCCAGGTTCTGTCCTTTGGCGTCGCCGTGAACGATCGTCGCCGCAACGCGCAGACTGGCGAGTGGGAGGACTATCCCAACTTTGTCGACTGCACTATGTTCGGCACCCGCGCCGAGGCCGTGAGCCGTTTCCTGGCAAAGGGAAACAAGGTCGCGATCGAGGGCAAGCTGCGCTACAGCTCTTGGGAGCGCGACGGCCAGCGCAGGAGCAAGCTTGAGGTCATCGTCGATGAGATCGAGTTTATGAGCTCCCGTGGTGGCCAGGGTGGCTACGATCAGGGCGGTTACGCCCCCGCAGCTCCCGCGCCCGCAGCACGTCCTGCCGCACCGGTGGCTACGCCGCCCGCGGTCGACGTCTACGATGAGGACATCCCGTTCTAAGGGTTGTTCACCTATTTTTGAGTGAGAGGCGGCTTCGGCTCGCCGAAGTTGCCAAATGAAAGGTATTTTGACATGGCTAATGATTATTCTGCACGTCAGCCGCGTCGTAAGTACTGCCAGTTCTGCAAGGAGAACACTGAGTTCATCGACTATAAGGACACTCAGCTTCTCCGTAAGTACATGACCGACCGTGGCAAGATCAAGCCCCGTCGCGTCACTGGCGCTTGCACGCAGCATCAGCATGACATCGCCAACGCCATCAAGCGCGCCCGCGAGATGGCTCTCCTGCCGTACACCGTCCCCGTGGTTTCCTCTCGTGGCAACCGCGACCGCGGCTAAGAAGGGAGACGCATCATGAAGGTTATTCTTCTCGATGAGATCAAGGGCAAGGGCGGCGAGGGTGACGTCGTAGAGGTCGCTCAGGGTTACGCTGAGAACTTCCTGTTCCCCAAGAAGCTCGCTGTTGCCGCCACCAAGGGCAACCTCAAGCAGCTTGACGAGCGTCGCAACAACATCGCCAAGCGCGAGGCCGTCCGTCTGGCTACCGCCAACGAGACCAAGGCTGCCTTCGAGGGCAAGACGGTCACCGTTGACGTCAAGGTCGGCGACGAGGGCATCCTCTTTGGCTCCGTTACCGCCGCTATGATCGCTGACGCCATCAAGGCTCAGCTCGGTATGGACATCGACCGCAAGCGCGTCGAGCTCGGTAAGCCCATCAAGGTTGCCGGTGCCCACACCGTTGCCATCTCGCTGTACCGCGAGATCAAGGCCGAAGTTGTCGTTCTCGTCGGCGTTACCGCCGAGGAGCTCGCTGCCGAGGCTGAGGTCGAGGAGGCCGCTGAGGTCGCCGAGGCCGAGACCGCCGAGGTCGAGACTGAGGCTGCTGCCGAGTAGCATTTGCTGCAACGCAACAATCTTGTTCTAAGAAGGGCGCTCTGGGAAACCAGGGCGCCCTTTTGTTTTTTGCGCTGAGTGAGTGTCATGGTGAACGCTGCGTCGAAGTCCTATATACAGGACCGTTCATCCGTTTGGTTCGGTGATGATTGGCGGCGCGCGGCGCGTTTTGGGACCGTGGCTGATACTATGGATGCTCGCAAGCGATATGAATGAGGATGCTCATGGCATATGACGATAGGGAGACGGGGCTGACGGTCGAGGACCGCGGCTCAAAGTTGGGTCTTCCCCAAAACCAAGATGCAGAGGCCAATGTACTGGCCGCTATGCTGCTATCGCCCGAGGTGGTCGAAGAGGCCCAGGTCGAGCTGCAGCCCGATGATTTCTACCGGCCCATTCATAAGACCATCTACACCGCGATGGTCGATATGTACAACAGCCGCATTCCCATCGACTCCATCTCGCTGATCGATTACCTGCGAAGCATCAACAAGCTCGATGCCGTGGGCGGCGAGGCCTACATTTTGGAGCTGATGGGTCAGACTCTGTCGCTCGTGAACTGGCAGCACCATGCCGCCATCGTTCGCCGCGATTCGATGCTGCGTGAGCTGATCGGCGCCACCAACGAGATCAACGCGCTGGCATATAACGCCCCCACCGACACCAAAGAGGTTGTCGAGCTGGCCGAGAGCAAGCTGCTCAAGGTCACGGCACGCGAGGTCAAGTCGAGCTACAAGACGCTGACCGAGTTTATGGTCGAGGCCTATAACGAGGCCGAGGAAGTGTGCCAGGCCGGTGGCCAGGCCGCGGGCGTGCCCACGGGCTTCCCGTCGCTCGACCGCATGCTCATGGGCTTCCGCGAGGGCCAGCTCATCATTATCGGCGCCCGCCCTGCTGTGGGTAAGACGTCGTTCGCTCTGAACCTGGCACTTAACGCTGCCGCTGCCGGTTATACCGTCGGCTTCTTCTCACTGGAGATGTCGGGCAAGGAAATTGCCCAGCGTCTGATTTGCGCCTACGCCATGATCTCGATCAGTGACTTCCGCATGGGTCGCATTAGCCCCGAGCAGTGGGCCAATATCAACGAGGCCACGCAGACCTTGTCCAAGCTCGATATTCTGATTGACGATACGCCCGGCACCACAGTGACCGAGATTCGCGCCAAGAGCCGCCGCATGCTCCATAACAAGGAGAAGGCAATCATCATCCTGGACTACCTGCAGCTGGTGAGTCCTCCGCCGGGACGCCGCTCCGAGAGCCGTACCGTCGAGGTTTCGGAGATGTCGCGTGGTCTGAAGATCATGGCCAAGGAGCTCAAGATCCCGCTCATCGCGCTGTCGCAGCTCTCACGTCAGGTCGAATCCCGTACCGGCAAGCGCCCGCAGCTTTCCGACCTTCGTGAATCGGGCTCCATCGAGCAGGACGCCGATATCGTTATGTTCTTGGACCGCTCCGCCGACGAGGCCGAAGCCTCGCGCGACGATCGACCCGACGAGGGCGTTACGCGTATCGTCGTGGCCAAGAACCGTTCGGGCCCGATCGGCGACGTCGACCTGATGTTCCTGCCGGCATCCACCAAGTTCTATGAGCTTGATGGGGCACATGCCGAGGAGTAGGACAGGCGCCCGTTGCACGGGTATACTGGGAATGTTTTGTGCTTCTGCGTGCCGGCGTGGCGCGTAGACAGTCCATGAATGTAAGGAGTAAACATGCCGTCAACCGTTTTGGTCGGTGCTCAGTGGGGCGATGAGGGCAAGGGTAAGATTTGCGACTTGGTCGCCGGCGACTTCGATGCCGTCGTGCGCTACTCGGGCGGCAACAACGCCGGTCACACCATCGTCGTCAACGGCAAGAAGTACGGCCTGCACCAGGTGCCCTCCGGCATCATGTATTCCGACCACGTGTCGGTGATCGGTAACGGCTGCGTCGTCAACCCCAAGGTTGTCCTTGAGGAGATTGACATGTTCGAGGCCGACGGCATCACCACCAAGAACCTCAAGATTAGCGGCAACGCGCATGTCATCATGCCGTACCACATCGATCTGGATGGCGCCTTTGAGCAGAAGCTCGGCAAGAAGAACATCGGTACCACCAAGCGCGGCATCGGTCCGTGCTATCAGGACAAGATGGCGCGCATTGGCCTGCGCATGCAGGACATGCTCGACGAGGCGCTGTTCCGCGACAAGCTGGAGACCGCTCTCGCCCGTGTGAACCCCGAGCTCGAGCTCATCTACAACCTGCCCACCTACACCGTGGACCAGATTTGCGACGAGTACCTGCCGATGGCCGAGCGTCTGCGTCCCTACATCACCGAGACGAGCCTGCTGCTCAACAACATGATCGATGAGGGCAAGAACCTGCTGTTTGAGGGCGCCCAGGCGACGCTGCTCGACATCGACCACGGCACCTATCCGTACGTGACGTCTTCCAATTGCACCGCCGGCGGCGCCATCACCGGCTCCGGCGTGGGCATGAAGAACGTCGACCGCGTGCTGGGCGTCATGAAGGCCTATATCACCCGCGTCGGTTCGGGCCCCATGCCCACCGAGCTTTCCTATGAGTCCGAGGCTGGCCACACGCTGACCGAGGAGGGCTATGAGTACGGCGTGACCACCGGTCGCCGTCGTCGTTGCGGCTGGTTTGACGGCCCTATCGCCAACTATGCCTCGCGCGTCAACGGCCTCACCGACATCGCCGTGACCAAGCTCGACGTGCTTTCGGCCTTCGACACCATCAAGGTGTGCGTGGCCTACGACGTCGATGGCGAGCGCTATACCAGCGTGCCCGAGCATCAGGTGCGCTTTGAGCATGCCAAGCCCATCTACGAGGAGCTCCCTGGCTGGAAGTGCGACATCACCGGTTGCCGCAGCTTTGACGAGCTGCCGCAGGAAGCTCAGGACTACGTGGCGTTTATCGAGGATCTGGCACACACCCGCGTGACGTTCATTGGCGTTGGCGCTGGTCGCGAGCAGATCATCAACCGATTCTGGAAGTAATCGGGACTATTTGGTTATTGCGATATACCCCTTTGCAGCCCAAGCGGGCGGCCGAGGGGTATATTTGCTTGCAAAGGGCTCGCGCGGAGCGAGCCGTTAATCCATAGAGGAGGCACCCTTGAAGGCGGACACTCAAACCATCGACATCCTGTTGTTGGGCAGCGGCGGCCGTGAGCATGCTTTGGCAGCTAAGCTCGCGGCATCACCGCGCGCCGGCAAGCTCTACATCGCGCCGGGCAACGGCGGCACCGCGAGCTGTGGCGAGAAC
The DNA here is from genome assembly GCA_958441355.1 of uncultured Collinsella sp. Classification (GTDB taxonomy): domain Bacteria; phylum Actinomycetota; class Coriobacteriia; order Coriobacteriales; family Coriobacteriaceae; genus Collinsella. Next base: position 13,244 of record CAUCCR010000018.1, read on the forward strand.
GTTGTTCTCGACGACTGCGATCCTGCGGCCGTGGCGGCGTTTGCTCAGAGCCACGGATGCGGACTCGTGGTAATTGGCCCCGAGGCTCCGCTCGTGGCGGGCGTGGCCGACGCCGTGCGCGCGGCGGGTATTCCCTGCTTTGGCCCGGGTGCCGAGGGCGCCCAGATGGAGGGCTCTAAGCTGTTCTCCAAGCAGCTCATGGAGCGTGCGGGCATTCCGACGGCAGCCTATGGTTCGTTTACCGACGAGGCTTCGGCTCTCGCCTACGTGCGCGAGCAGGGCGCCCCGCTGGTCGTCAAGGCCGACGGCCTTGCCGCGGGCAAGGGCGTTATCGTGGCGACTGAACTTGAGCAGGCCGAGGAAGCCGTACGCGAGTGCTTTGGCGGCACCTTTGGCGATGCCGGCAACACCGTGGTTATCGAGGAGATGCTCGTTGGTCCCGAGTGCTCGCTGCTGGCCTTTACCGACGGCAAGACCGTGCGCCCCATGGCCACCTCGCAGGACCACAAGCGCGCGCTCGAGGGCGACCTTGGTCCCAACACCGGCGGCATGGGTGTCTACAGCCCGGTGCCCATCGTGACTGACGAGGAGCACGCCACCATGGTGAAGGTCATGGAGCAGACCGTGGCCGAGCTCGCTGCCGAGGGTATCGACTACCGCGGTTGCCTGTATGGCGGCTTTATGCTCACCCCCGCCGGCCCCAAGGTGCTGGAGTTCAACGCCCGCTTTGGCGACCCCGAGACGCAGGTCGTGCTGCCGCGCCTTAAGAACGACCTGGTCGAGGTCATGCTGGCTTGTGCCAACTGCGAGCTCGACCAGATTGAACTCGACTGGCGCGACGAGTGGGCCGTGGCCGTTGTCCTGACGAGCGCGGGCTATCCCGGCAGCTATGAGAAGGGCAAGGTCATCACCGGTATTGAGGATGCCGAGGCCATGGAGAACGTGACCGTGTACCACGCGGGCACTGCCGTGGTGGACGGCCAGCTCGTGACCAATGGTGGCCGCGTGCTTGCCGTGACCGCTCTGGGCGACACGTTCGAGAACGCTCGCAACCTTGCCTACGAGGCCTGCGAGAAGATTGATTTTGAGGGTAAGACCCTGCGTCACGACATCGGCCTGCGCGCGCTGCGCGGCCGTGACGCCTGGGATGCCTAAAATCCGAGAGGAATGAGACGGATGGACGAGAAGAACGAAGAGCTCGTGGATGCGCAGATCGTTGAAGAGGACAGCCGCATGTATGGGCACGCCGAGGGCGAGCCTGGTGGCGAGGTCGCTGACGAGCCGGCGCTGGTGCTGGGCGACGACGACCCGCACGATGTCGAGCTGCACGAGAAGATTCTTTCGGAGGAGTGCGCCTGGAAGGGCAAGATCCTCGACGTCCACCGTCTTGAGGTTGAGCTGCCCAACGGTCGCCGCAGCGCCCGTGATATCGTTCGCCATCCGGGTGCGGCGGCCGTTGTGGCACTGACCGAGAGCGGCAAGATCGTACTGGTGCGTCAGTACCGCACCGCCATCGACCGCGTGACGGTCGAGATTCCCGCCGGCAAGCTCGATCCAGGCGAGGACCCGCTCGATTGCGCCAAGCGCGAACTGCATGAGGAGACGGGCTTTAGGGCCGGTCGTATTCGCTTTTTGACGTCGATTGTCACGTCCTGCGGTTTTTGCGATGAGATCATCCACATCTACTTGGCTACCAAGCTCGAGTTTGATGCGCCCAACCCCGATGATGACGAGTTTGTCAACGTGGACCTGGTGCCGCTGCACGAGCTGATCGATGCCGTGCTCGACGGCAAGATCGAAGACGCCAAGACCGTCGTGGGTGCGCTTGCCTGCGACAGCATCGCGCACCGCCTTGGGGGCACGGAGCTCTAGGTTACGCGGTTTTACCAAACCGCGTAACGAGTCGACGCTGCAAACGCCCCTAAGCGGCAATCTGCCTTTCAATCGTCGCTCGCGTACCGAAGTACGCGTCGCTCCTCTTTCAAGGCACCTTGCTCGCTTAGGGGCGTTTTCGCTGACGTTGCTAGAACATCGGCGTTATGTTTGTTGGGACGCTTTGTTTTCAGCCCGACCGGCTCAACCGGATTTATCACGCTATTTATTTCTCTTCGAGGACTGCATGTTTAAGAGGTTTCTTTCGTATTACAAGCCCCAGATGGGGCTTTTTGTTGCTGATACTGTTTGTGCTCTGGTGCTTGCCGCCATTGACCTGGCGTTCCCCATTATCCTGCGCAATTTGACCGGTGGGCTGTTTACTCAGGGTCAGGCTGCCATTATGCAGGCGCTCGGCATGATCGCGGTGGGCTTGGTGCTGATGTATGCCGTCCGCTGCGCCTGCCGCTATTTTGTGAGCTATTGGGGTCACGTGATGGGCGCGCGTATGGAGTCCAAAATGCGCGAGGACCTGTTCGACCAGTATGAGCGCTTTAGCTTTGCATACTTCGACCGCAACAGCTCGGGCGACATGATGAGCCGCGTGGTCAACGACCTGTTCGATATCTGCGAGGCGGCGCACCACGTGCCCGAGTGGATCATCATCTGCGGCATCGAGATCATCGGCTCGTTTGTGATCCTCTTTACCATTGCCCCGGTGCTGGCGCTCGCCATGGCCGTGGTGACGGCGGCGTTTGCGGTCATCATGTTTTGGCAGAACATGCGCATGCGCGAGGTCTTTAGCGACAACCGCAAAAAAATCAGCGGCATCAATGCGCAGCTGCAGGATTCGCTGGCGGGCATGCGCGTGGTCAAGAGCTTTGCCAATGAGGAGACCGAACGCTTCAAGTTCCGCGCCTCAAACAATCGCTATCTTTCGTCCAAGGAGAACATGTATCACGCCATGGGCGTCTATACCGCGACGTATGGCCTGCTCTCGGGTGTGCTCTATGTGATCGTGGTGCTGCTGGGCGGCTGGCTGGTCGCCCAGGGACAGCTGCAGGCGGTCGATATGGCGACCTTTGCACTCTATATTTCGCTGTTCTGCACGCCGCTTGAGACGCTCGTCAATTCGGCCGAAACGTATCAGAAGGCTATCGCCGGCTTTAAGCGTATGGACGAGGTGCTCTCGACCGCGCCGGATATCCAGGACAAGCCGGGCGCCACGGATCTGCAGGTGACTGCCGGCGCCGTGGAGTATCACGACGTGTGCTTTAACTACGAGGACGTTGAGCTGGGCGAGGGCGATGCCGACGAGCGTCCCGTTATCGACCATATGGATCTGTCCATCAAGCCCGGGCAGACCATCGCTTTGGTTGGCCCTTCGGGCGGTGGCAAGTCCACGACCTGTTCGCTGTTGCCGCGCTTTTATGACGTGGCTGCCGGATCCATTAGCATCGACGGCCAGGACGTGCGTGATGTGACGCAGCAGAGCCTGCGTCGCGCCATCGGCCTGGTGCAGCAGGATGTCTATCTGTTTGACGGTACGATTGGCGAGAACATCGCCTACGGCAAGCCGGGCGCTACGGCGGAAGAGATCGCCGAGGCGGCCCGTCGCGCCAACATCGATGCCTTTATCGAGTCGCTTCCACAGGGCTATGACACGGTCGTGGGCGAGCGCGGCAGCCGTCTTTCGGGCGGACAGAAGCAGCGCGTTGCCATCGCGCGTGTGTTTCTCAAGAATCCCAAAATCTTGATCTTGGACGAGGCGACGAGTGCTTTGGATAACGAGAGCGAGGAGGCGGTGCAGGAGTCGCTCGAAGAGCTGGCACGCGGCCGTACCACAATCATCATCGCCCACCGTCTCTCGACCATTAAACACGCCGATGAGATTGCGACCGTTGAGCATGGTCGCGTTGTGGAGCGTGGCACGCACGAGGAGCTTCTCGCCCGTGGCGGCACCTATGCCCGTTACTATCGAATGCAGTTCGAAGGTGCGCGTGCGCACGAGCTCGACTGATTGATATGACAGGAAGTTTATGGCTGACAAGAACCCTTTGACTCCGGAAGAAGTGACGGAGTTATTCTCCGAAATCGATGCATCCGGCGTCTTGGATCCCACGCTCGCCAAAAAGCGTACCGAGCGCATGCGTGAGAAGGAGGCTGCGGCCAAGCGCGGTGACAAAGCGGCGCTAGCGCAGCTGCGCAGCGAGGACCGCGCGAGCCAGGCAAAACATATCGACCCGCTGTCCGAGGACGATCCTTCGGGCTCGCAGGTGAGCCATACCATTACGAAGACCGCGATGGCCGTGGTCATCGGTATTTTGGTGCTGATCGTGGGCATGCAGATTGGCTACGGCGTGATGCGTCGTCTGAACACCGCCAACCTGTCCGAGAGCGTTTCGGTCGATACCGTTTCGACGGCGCTGAAGGGTGGACTTGAATGGGGCAACGGCTTTACGCAGTTCCCACTCGATTTTACCGTCGACGAGGCAGATGAGCGCTCGGGCACGGTTGAGGTGACGGTGCTGGACACGTCTTCTGCCAACGAACTCGAGCTGCTATCCAACGGTCAGATTCAGGCGGCGGCGCTCGCAACCAATGCCCTGCTCAACGACAAGATCGACCGCGTGGTGTATAACGTTCACGCCTATATCGACGAGGACAGCAGGATCCAGCATGATTCCTTCTTTGGCATGTTTCCCGCTCAGGGCCACCAGAGCGCCATCCTGACGTTCGTCTGGACCAAGAGCTCGTCCAACGCCACGAGTATCGACTGGAAGATGCGCATCGTAAGCATGGACGACACCATTGCCGAGCGCATTCAAAAACAGGTGAACTCGGTTTCGTCGCTTATCGAGGACCCGGTGGTGAGCCAGACCAAGATCACGGAGGAGCAGGCCGAGCGCGATCTTGAGCATCGTCTGCACGGTCGAGAGATCTTCCGCGGCGGAAAGCCCGATCGCACGCCGTCCGAGCTGCTGGAGCAGGACAAGCAAAAGTAGTCCGCACCCACATAGAACGATGTCATCCCGCGTGAGTCGCAAGCCCACGCGGGATGATTTTTTAATCCCCGTCCCAGAAAAATCATTATGCATAGGAAGTCATAATTATCCTTTTGTAAACAATTCTATGTAATTAATGCCATAGGCGATGCTTGCGGTTAAAATACCGCGAGGCCTAACTGCACACCTTTAAGCCGGTTCTGTGAGACCGGGAAGGAGAACTATGGCGAACAACCATATTGCGGGCGCTGCCGCCCGCACCATCGCGCCCAGTGAGCTGTGCCAGCATATGCTGGCTAAAACCAGCAAGGGCACCTGCGGTCCCTGCATCCTGTACCTTGAGGATGGGACCATTTTTTATGGCCGTGCATGTGGTGCCGAGGGTACCGCAACCGGCGAGGTCTGCTTTAACACGTCGCTCGAGGGCTACTTTGAGGTCATGACCGATCCGAGCTATGCCGGCCAAATCGTAACCATGACCTATCCGCAGATCGGCAACTACGGCATTGACGAGACCGACGTCCAGTCG
>CAUCCR010000019.1:0-18521 GCA_958441355.1 uncultured Collinsella sp.
CTCATAGCTCTCGACTTCGGCGGTGAAGCCGGCCTTCTCGAGCTGCTCCTGCAGCGCGACGGTGGCGTTGTACATATCCTTGTAGTCGGGGGTGGTCAGCAGCTTGACCGTCTCACCGGCATAGGAGGTCTTGGCCAGGGCCTTCTTGGCGGCCTTGGCGTCGGCCTGGTTGAAGTACCTCTTGCCCGCGTCGGTCGCCCACTGAGTGTTCTCGGGGTTGCCAAGGTTGGGATCGATGTTGAAGAGCTCCTTCTCGCCATAGGCGGCAAGAGCGGCCGCCTCGCAGTCGATAGCCATGAGAGCGCACTTGCGGATCTCCTCGTCGGCGAAGATGCCCTCGTTCATGTTGAGGAAGGCGGTCAGAACGCCGGCGTTATGGGTGTAGAGCTTGACGTCGCCGTTGCCGTCGAAGTCGTGGTAGTTCTCGGTGGGGATCTCGCCAGCGATATCGTACTCGCCGGTCTCAAACCCGCTCACGCGCGTGGAGGCCTCGGTCACGAACTGATAGTAGATATCCTTGGTGGGCGCGGAGACCTTGCCGGTGTAGCCCGAAGCCTTGCCGTGGGCGGCGACATAGTCTTCGTAGCGGGTGAGATGGACGTACTGGTCCTGCTTCCACTCCACAAACTTGTAGGCACCGGTACCCACGTACTCGGTCACGCCGGTATCGCCCGCGGCCTCGATGACCTCGGAGGGGAAGATACCCGGATACTGGGAGTGGTTACCCAGGATGATCAGAAAGTCGATGGCGGGCTCGGTCAGCGTGCAGGTGACCTCGTGGTCGCCCGAGGCGGCGAAGGTGGCGCCGGGCAGCAGGCTCGCGGCGCGGTCGTTGACGGTGAGCCAGCGGTTCATCGAGGCCACGACGTCCTCGGAGCCAAACTCCTTGCCGTTGTGGAAGGTGACGCCCTCGCGCAGCTTGATGGTGTAGGTCAGGCCATCGTCGGAGACCTTATAGTCCTTGGCCAGCACGGGCTGGGGCTCGTAGTCGCTATCGAGGCCAAAGAGCGGCTCGACGACGTTGCAGATGATGTCCATGGTCACAAGAGACGACGTGGTGTGCGGATCGAGACCGTCCGGGCTCGCCGGTAACGCGATCTGCAGCTCGTCGCGATACTCCACATCCTGGCCGGAGGCAGCGGCGCTACCGCTCTCGGCGCCCGAACCGCCGCAGCCAGTGAGGCCGAGGCCCGCCATGGCGCACAGGGCAGCGGAGCCGGTCAGAAAACCGCGACGGGAGACGCCCGCCTTGAAAAGGTCGTTGTTCATTGAGTTCCTTTCGTGTCTGAATAAACGGACAGAATCTGCCGGGACGGTGGAAATCCCCGCCCCGGCAGCTATGCGAAGCCGGCCGGCGCCCTGCGGCGCATCCGGACACCGGCCGGCATGGCAACGGAGAAATCCCTATCGCGTGGACAGGAACACCCGGCGGCACAGCTTGGCGCAGGTGCGGCTAAATCGTCTCGAGGAAGGCCTCGATGCGGGTCTGGAGCTGACCGGCGTCCTCGCCGGCGTAGTCGGTCGTGATGTGCATAAACGGGATGCTCGCCTCCTCGGCGGCCTTCTCCACGGCAAACGACTCCATCTCGTAGAGCGTGCAGAACTGCAGGGCCACGTCGACGATGCCGTCGGCATGCAGGTCCTTGGCCATCTGGACAATGTCCTTCATACGCTGGTCGTTGGGCGTAAAGACAGCGCAGTTGATCTTAAAGTAGCGCTCGGCGATGGCATCGAGCATCTCGTCGACCGTCTCGCCGGACTCGTCGACCAGGTCCTTGTAGTAGCGCGAGCCCGTGCAGGACTCCTCGCCCACCACGACGCCGCCGGCCTTCTCGATGAGGTTGAACAGCTTCCAGTTGGGCACGGCCATGGGCGTGCCGGTGTACAGGATGCGCTTGGTCCCCTTGGGCGCCACGCCCTCGCCGGCCTCGACACGCTGCTCGCACTCAGCCGCCATCTCGTTGATGGCTCCGGTCAGACGCGGCGTGTCATCCATAAAGGCGGCCTGCACGGTCAGCAGGCTATCGAGACCGCTGATGGGCGCCGGGTCGGCAGCGCGCGTGGCAGCGAGGCGCTGCAGGGCGCGACGCTTCTCGTTGACGGCGTGGATGGCAGCCTTCAGGCGCTCGGGCGTAATCTTGACGCCGCACTCTTCCTCAATCTTGGCGGCAAGCTTTTTAACCTCGGCCTTCCAGGTCACGAGCGTCGACTCGTCATGCACGTTGGGAATATCCATGACGTACATGTTCTTTTGCGTGGCAAAGAACTCGTAGGCCTTCTTCTTGCCATCGCAGGTGTTCTCGCCGACTACCAAGTCGCTCGACTCGATGTAGGGGCAGACCTCGCCCAGCTTAAAGCCGGCAAAGCTCTTGATGAGCGGGCAGGTGTTGCGCGGCAGATGCTCCTCGACCTTGTCGGTCGCCCAGTCGGCACCCGAGCACAGGCCAACGGGGATGCCATCGCAGGCAAGCACGATCTCCTCGGGCACGTACACACAGAACGAACCGACGATCTTGGTGGCCTCGCCGGCCTCCTTCTTGTCGAGCATCTCCTTAATACGGCCGCTGTGGATGTTGGTGGCGACAAAATCCAGGTAGGACGTGGACTTGGGGCGATTGTTCTGCGTCAGGAACATATCGCCGTACATCTGGCCCACAGCGCCCAGCAGCATATCGTGGTCGGCAAGATTCATGCCGAGGCTCTCCCACATCGGATGGAAATCGAATTCTTCAGCCATGACGGTTCCCCTCTCGAACCAAATACGGATAACTACGGTATTGCTGCACGGTGGGCGGCGAAAACCCAGCCGTGCCTAAACCCGGAATTTTAGGGAACCTGCTTTGCGGTCGATTATTTAGTTGTGCGTCGTCTCTCCCGGAGCCGTGAACATACCTGCTCATATGCGACTCCGAGCCATATACAGGGCGCGCGCGGCAACGCGACGCGAATATGTCATCTGCAGCACCGGCGCACCCTCCTTTTCTCGTCGAAGGTAACTATATCAACGGTTGTCGTCCAGACGAACACCGCCGACATGCGTACGACAGCGTCGGGATGTGAGCATCTCACTATCTGATAATTAATTATCAGACTGATAAGGTTTAGTCATGTAGAAATCGGCGAACGGCGAAGTGAAAACAAAGCGGTCGAGGACTACCTCCTCGACCGCATCGCCCCCGCATTATCGGCAAACGAGATGAATCCTGCTTGCATCAAAATGCATGCGCAGAGTCTCACCCGCCTGCGGCAGCTCTTCCACGGGTACACTCACCTTATTCACCTTCCACTGCAGACGCGTGGGCGCATCAGCACGCGGCACGTCCAGCAGCACCAGCCGCTCAAAGCGCGAATCGCTCACACGGGCCACGTGCAAATCGTAGCTGTTGCGACCGCGCTCCGCGCGATTGTCAACATGGAAGTAGCTCGCACGAATACCCAGGTACGCAACGTCATCGGGAACCTCGCGACCTACGTTAAAGGTCATACCCCAATCAAGGGCTTCAACTTCCTGAGGCCCAATCTTGCGCGCCCGGCTTGTGTTCTTGCAGCCCGTCAGGCGCAGCGCCGCCAGCGTCTGCGGACGGCGGACCACGTCCTCGACGGAGCCGATCTCCTCAACATGCCCGTCGTGCATCACGCAGATGCGCTGGCACAGGCGGCACGCTTCGTCGATGTCGTGGCTCACGTAGAGCACGGTGCGGTTGCACACATCGAACAGGTCGAGCATATTCTGCTCGAGGGCGCTCTTAAGATACGCATCGAGTGCGCTCATGGGCTCGTCGAACATAAAGATGCCCGGGTGTGCCGCCACCATGCGGGCAAGCGCCACGCGCTGCTGCTGGCCGCCCGAGAGGCACGCGGGATAGCGGTCGGTAAAATCGGCCAAGCCAAAAATGCCCAGGTAGCGTTCGGCAAGCTTTTTGCGCGCCGCGGCGTCACCCGCGTCCATTACGCCGGCACATACGTTATCGGCCACTGTCATGTTGGGAAACAGCTGATAGTTTTGGAACAGCAGGGCACACTTGCGCTCCTGGGGCGACAGGTTGATGCCTGCCGCCGAGTCAAAAAAGGTCACGCCGTTGACGACGATCTTGCCCTCGTCGGGCGTCTCCACACCGGCAATGCAGCGCAGCGTGCAGCTCTTGCCGCAGCCCGAGGCACCAAGCAGCGCCACACGCTCCTCGCCGGCCTCAAGCTGCATATCGAGCATAAACTCCGGATAGCGCTTTTTAATATCCAGAACGAGTGACATGGCCTATCGACCTCCCTGCATAACGGGCTCATCGCGCATGAGCTCAGCCAATGCCTCGCGATCGATACGCAGCGCATCGCCGCCGACTGGGTCGAGCGAATCGCCCTGTCCGGCGAAATCTTTGGCCTGTTTGCGCTCCGCACGGGAACGGCCCCGCTCGCGATACTTTTGCGAATGAGCGGTGTACATGTTGATGAACAAAATGACCAGGAAGCTAAACACGATCACGACGACGACCCAAAAAAGGGCCACCGACGTGTTGCCGCCCATCCACTCAAAATAGATGGCAATGGGGATGGTCTGCGTAATACCGGCGTAGTTGCCCGCAAAGAACAGGGTGCAGCCAAACTCGCCCATCGCGCGGGCAAAGGCGAGCACCGTGCCGGCGGCAATCGAGGGCCAGCCAAGCGGCATCATAAGCTTGGTAAAGATACGACGCTCGGACCAGCCCAGCGTGCGCGCCGCATCGAGCATCTGCGTGTCGAGGCTCTCGAAGGCTCCGAGCGCCGTACGATAGACGAGCGGGAACGACACCACCACGGCAGAGATCACCGCCGCCGGCCACGTAAAGACGATCGAGACGCCGCGCGCGATCAGCCACTGGCCAACGCTGGTCGAGCGACCAAACAGCATAAGCAGCAAAAAGCCGCAGACCGTGGGCGGCAGCACCATAGGGATGGTAAAGACCGAGTCGAGCAGGCCCTTGACGCGACTCGAGGTACCCATAGTCTTCCACGCGGCAAACAGACCCAGTGCAAACGCGATCACCAGGGCAAGACCGCTCGTTTTTATGGACACCCAAAACGGGCGATAGTCGATACCGCCCAAAAAGGAGGCTAGAGAGGTCAAGGGCCCCTGCTCACCCCGCAACACGACAGACGACGCTTCTACCATTTGAGCGCTATCAAGCCAACTCGCGCCGCCCTTGGCATCACCCGAGGCTGATGCAATCACCACATAGCGGTCCCCATCCGCACCGCGCTCGTCAAAGCCATAGGTATACCCGCCGGATTCAAACGTTGTTTCCGCCGTGACATACCAAGGAAGATCCACGTCCCCTAGCTGCGCACCTCCCATGCAGTTTGCGCTGTCGAGCTTACAGACGAGGGCCTTGAGACCCGATACACACTCGTTGTCCTGCAGATCCAATCCAAACTTCTCGACCGCCTTGGGCGATATCCACACCACAACGCGATCGGCAGCAGGCGCCACCACAAGGTCCACGTCCTCGTCAACGGGAAACCGGTAGCCCTCAGGCTGGCTCTCCATGGCACGAGCGGTCCCCTTGGCCAACCGCTCAAAACCCTCGATCCCATAGGAAAGCCCATGAGCGGTCGCAGCAACCTGGGCCCCGTCCTCAGCGTCCCCAGCAAACGCAAATCCCGGCACCCAGCAAAGCACGAAGGTCAAAGCACAGGCGACAAGCATGCGGAATCTATTAAGCACGAAAAGCTCCAAGCGAATACAAGGACGGAGTGAAACACAAAACGATGGAATTATCGCGCCAAGCCGCACTACGCGGAAAGCTCAAAGCCGTACTTAGCCCAAATCTTCTGAGCCTTCTTGTTGGTCAGACAGAAGTCGATGAACGCCTTGGCTTCGTCGGCATGCTCGGAGCTCTCGGCGACAGCGCCCGGATACACGATGGGCTTGTGCGAGTCCTCGGGACACACGAAGGCCTCCTCGATGCCGTCGTAGCGGAAGATATCGGAGCTGTAGACAAATCCAGCCACGCAGTCGCCTGTGGACACATAGGCGGCGGCGGTACCAACTTTATCGGCCAGTGCGACCTTGTCGGCAATCTCGGGAGCATACTCACCGTCGTCGCCCTCGGTGCCGGTGTAGAGGCCCACGGAGGCCAGAGCCTGGTTGGCGTACTTTCCGGCGGGAACGGTCTTGGCGTCGCCGATGGCGATCTTGCCGTCCAGATTCGCGACGCCGGCGATGGCCTCGACCTTGGTATCGGAGCCCTCGGCGCGAATGATCACAAGGTCGTTGACGAACATGTCCTCACGCGTGTCGGCGTCGACGAGCTCGGCGGCCTCGACGTCGTCCATGGTGCCCTTGGAAGCCGTGATGAGCACGTCGACGGCGGCACCGGCGCGCATCTGCTCGACAAGGTCGCCAGACGCCTTAAACTGCGTGTCGGCAAAGGTGGTGCCGGCCTGCTCGGTGTAGAGCTCCTGAACCTCGGGCAGGGCCTTCTCGAGCGAGTTGGCGGCAAAGACCTGCAGCTCGACAGCTTTCTTGGAAGATGCCTTAGCAGAACCGGCATCGGATCCGGCCGGCTCGGACGTCTTGCTGCCCGAACAGCCGGCAAGACCAAGGCCGGCAGCGGCGACAGCAGAAAGCGAAACGAATCCGCGGCGAGAAACCATATCGAACATGTTCAACCCTTTCTAACGCTATGCCCGGGTACCCCACCGCGGGCTTTAATCTGCAATCAGATTATACTTCTGCGCGAATAATGATAGTGAGAAATTATTCTCGTCAGAGAATATAGTTTCAAGTTACCGTGCACCTCGGTGTCGCTTCGGCGGAAAACAAAAGCGGAACGACCGATAAGGTCGCCCCGCCGCAGGTAAACCGCTTAGTTGGTATGTCCGCCGCCCGCTGTCATCTGAGTCGCATGCTCCAGCTGGTCTGCTATGGCCTCCCAGCTTTCGCGGGCGGCCTTCGTAGAACCGGGAAAGTTTACGACAAGTGTATGACCTCGTTGCATGCAAATAGCACGCGAGAGCATGGCGCGGCGCGTCTTGGTCATCGAATACGCGCGGATTGCCTCTGCAATACCCGGCACATCGCGGTCGCAGACGGAACGCGTCGCCTCGGGCGTAACATCGCGCATCGAAAGCCCCGTGCCGCCGCAGGTGAGCACGACATTGGCGTGGCACTCATCGGCGGCTTCCACAATGGCATCACCGATCTCGCTGACGTCGTCGCGTACGACCACGTGTGAGGAGACCGTCCAGCCCTGTGCCTCGATAAGTTCCTCGAGTGCGGCTCCAGCCTCGTCCTGGGCAAGATCGCGCGTATCCGAGCACGTCACAATCGAAATCTTCAGCTCCATAACATTCCTCCTATAGCACCGTGCCCTCAGGCAGGTCGACACGCACGACATCCACCACGTCGCCCGCCTTGAGCTCGCACGGACCTTCGTCAATACGCAGCAGGCAGTTGGCCCGCTGCATTGTGCCGAGCAGCGCCGAATTCTGCGTCTTGGCCTCGGTCACCAACAACTCACCGGTCTCGGGGTCGCGCAAAACCGTGGCGCGATCGAAGAAGCGGCGATGCTGTCGCTTTTTCACGCCGTGTGTGAGCGTCGCCCGTTGCACGGGACGCGCACCCTCGGCAAAGCCGCGCATCTTGCGGATCGCCGGGCGGGCGAGCATCTCAAAGCCCACATACGCCGCGGCCGGGTTGCCCGAAAGCCCCAGGTAGGGCTTACCCCCGAGCAAGCCAAACGTGATGGCCTTGCCGGGGCGCATCGAGATGCGGTCAAACAGTACCTCGCCCTCGCGCCGGACGAGCGCCGTCACGAAATCGTAATCGCCCGCCGAGGCGCCACCGCTCGTAATGACAAAATCGCACTCTCGCGTGGCGCGATGTACCAGCTCGGCAATCGCCTGCTCATCATCGGGCGCGATGCCGTAGAACACGGGCTCGGCGCCGGCATCGAGCGCCTCGGCCATCAGCGCCGAAGAGTTGGAATCGCGAATCTGACCGCGCGCCGGTACCTTACTCGGTGCGACCAGTTCCGTGCCCAGCGAGATAATGCCCACACGTGGGGCAGCGTGCACCTTCACGCTCGCATATCCGGCGCTTGCCAACAGACCCGCGCCCGCCGGAGCCACGACCTCGCCGGCGTGCATCACAACATCGCCGGCATGGGCCTCCTCGGCGGCAGAGCGAACGTTCTCCCCCACCTTGGCCGGCGCCGAGAACCTCACACGCGAGCCCTCGTTGCCGTCACCGTCAAGCACATCGACGATCTCGTACTTCACAACGGCATCGGCACCTTCGGGTACCGGCGCGCCCGTCATGATGCGGACCGTCTCGCCCGCGCCGATTGCGCCCTCAAACACATGGCCCGCGGCCTCGTGTCCGATAACGTCGAGCGTCACCGGCGCCTCGCCAGATGCCTGCGCCAAGTCCGCCGAGCGCACGGCATATCCGTCCATAGCGCTGTTGGCAAACGGCGAGATGTCGATATCGGCCACCGCGTCCTCGGCCAAGGGAAGACCGGCGGCCTGCCACACGGGAATCTCGATGAGATCCGTCGGAGCAACGTGCGACAGGACAATCGACTGCGCGTCCTCCAGTGGAATGAGTTTCTCTGCCATATGCACCTCTTAATGCCACGGCGCACAACAGGGGCGCCGATTCTTTATGCTTTTCTCAGTATAATCCCCCGATGCACGGCCGCGACTCGGCCTGTACCCGCAAATACACCTGTCGGTTGCAGGCCGCGAAACAGAATGGAAACCAACCCACCGGCTCGTCGCGTTTACCGCGTTTTATAATGCTTGCGTTGCAACCTAAAAGAGGAACGTATGGCTCATAACGACAAAACCGAAAGCGCAAACGAAACGCAGGATCATTCCCAGCCGCTCGACGACGGCGGCTTTTTCTCCCTGAACGACGTCATCATGGCAGGCAGACATCAGCTTACTCGCTCCGAGCATCTCTTAGCTGCCGACACGCGCCGCAACGTCCGCAACCTACTCGTGAGCGCCAAGTTGCTCGTGCTCGTCGTCACCGTATCGCTCGCCATGGGCGTTGCCGCTTGGACGTTTTTGGCCTCGTTGAATATCGCGACTGACTATCGCGAGCACCATGCGTGGATTTACGCGCTGCTTCCCGTTGTGGGCGTTGCCACCGCATGGGTGTACAAAAACCACGGTCTTGCCGCCAAACGCGGTAACAACCTGGTCATCGACTCCGCTCTGGGCACACGCCTCATCCATATGCGCATGGCCGTCCTCACCTTCGTCTGCTCCACGCTCACGCACCTCACCGGCGGATCGGCCGGTCGTGAGGGAGCTGCGGTGCAGATTGGCGGCACCATCGCCAGCAACATCTCGAGCCTCGCCCACCTCAAAAAGCATGACCACCACGACCTCATGCTCGCCGGCATCTCGTCGGCCTTTGGCGCCGTATTCGGTTCGCCCCTTGCCGGAGCTTTCTTTGGCATGGAGATGTGCTTTATCGGCAAGATCGACTACACCGCGGGCATCTACTGCCTGGTCGCCTCGTTTACCGGCTACTTTACATCACTCGCCCTGGGTACCGAGTACGAAGCGAATGTCATCGCCAGCGTTCCCAACATGACACCACGGACGGTTGTCATCGTTGTTATCAGCGCCATTATCTTCGGTCTGACGGCACGCCTCTTTGCCTGGTCAGTTCGAACCGTCAAGAGCCTGTACGGTCGCTTTATCACCAATTACCTCGTTCGCGCACTCATAGGCGCACTCGTGGTTTTGGCCGCCTATGCCCTTCTCGACGCCTGGGACTACGCCGGCCTTTCCACGTGGCTTTCCGGCGCCGGATTTGCCGGCAACACCACCCTGGCAGACGCAGCCATCAAGTTGGTCGTCACAGCGCTTACCCTGGGTGCGGGCTTCCAAGGCGGCGAGGTCACGCCCCTGTTTGGCATCGGTGCGGCGCTCGGCGGCTGGATCGGTTGCCTCGTCGGAATCGACCCCAGTTTTCTGGCGGCTCTCGGCATGCTCGGCGTGTTCTGTGCCGGCCTCAACGTGCCCATCACCACCTGCATGATGGCCATCGACCTGTTCCACGGCACGGCAGCCGGGTTCTTTGTCATCGTGGCCTTTATCAGCTACCTAACTGCCGGACACCGCGGCGTGTACCCCGCCCAGCGCATCATCTCGCCCAAGCGCCGTTCGCTTATTGTGGATGAGGGCGGTACGGTAGCGGATGCTATCGAGCGCCACAACGACCTGATAGAGTAGACGTAAGTATTCGACGTGCAGCCACAATCGGGGGCAATTCGACCTGAGCGCGACCGCACCGTCACGTCATACGCCGGGAGTCGCCCCATGCACGCAACTGATTTTGGCCGCACGCTCATCATCGCCAACCCAGCCGCCCAGTCGGGTGCGGCGCACGAAGTTGCCGAGCGCCTGCAACGCTTTTTGGACATGACTGCACGCGCATCCCAGTTTGACTTGGTGCTAACCGAGCGCATGGGACACGCCAAGGAGCTGGCCGCACAGGCCCAGGGCTATCGCACCGTTATCGCCCTTGGCGGCGACGGCGTGATTCACGAGGTCGTCAACGGGCTTATGACGCAAGAAGAGGCAGTTCGACCGGCGCTTGCCGTCCTGCCCGTTGGCTCCGGCAACGATTTTGCCCAAACGCTCGGCATCGACGATTTCTCCGGCAAGGATTTTGGTGCACTGCTCACCTGTGAGCTGCAGCGTCAGGACATCGGGCGCATTCGCTCATGGAACCCCACAAGCGGCAGCGGCGAGGCTACCGTTGAATACTACGACCAGACGCTTTCGGTCGGCATCGATGCCGCCATCGGCCTTGGCACCACCGAGCTACGCAAAAAGACCGGCTTGACGGGCGCTCCGCTCTACACTCTCTCGGGACTTGAGCAGTTTGGCCTACGCTATCGCAACTACCCCATGACAGTCAGCTTTGACGGGACGCCCGCCGAGCGCGTGAGAGCGATCATCATGGCGATTCAGCTGGGTCCTACCTATGGCTCGGGCTATCGCATCTGTCCCGACGCCGACCCCTGTGACGGCATACTCGACGTCTGCTACGCCTGCGGCCCCGTTCCGCGCGCGGTCGCGCTTCCCATGTTCCTTTCGGCCAAAGATGGCCACCATACCAAGCTGCCACCGGTTCGCATGCGCCGCTGTCGCCATGCCGAGCTTACCTTTGAGGAGCCCGACTACCCCATTCAGGCCGATGGCGAGCCCGTTGTCGCCTCGCGCATCGAGGTCGACATCCTCGCCGGCGCCCTTCACGTCTGGCACCCCACCCGCTAGCCCCACCTAAGTTGCGGTGAAATAGGGACTGTTTATGCAGCTAAAGCCGCAAAACAGTCCCTATTTCACCGCAACTTATGAGGAGGCTATTCGTCGCTGCCCGGTTTGCGACGGTTGGCCTTTTTAATGGCGTTGAAGTGTTTGTCGTTGAGCCTGCGCTGGCGCGATCGCTGTGGCACTTTGGTCTTGAGGCGTCGGCGCGGTGGACGCCCGCGACGCTCAAGCTCTGCCCTCAGCTTACGCAGACAGCAGCTGCGATTCTGAAACTGACTACGGCTCTCGCGCGCCGTCACGACAATTCCCGTGGGCCCATGCTTCATGCGCACCGCCGAGTCCGTCGTGTTCACACCCTGACCGCCTGGACCCGTCGCGCGAAACACCTGCACCTCGCAATCGCGCGCCAACTCCTCGGCCGACATCTGGGCATAGCGCGCATACTCGCGCCATTCCATCTTGTTCTCATCCATATCAGCACCTCCCCTCATACAAAAAATGTGACAAAGGGACAGTCCCTTTGTCACATCGCATACCAATCGCTTGTGTTGCGCGCTTAGGCGAAGGTGATCTCGCCGTTCTCGCAGTCCATATCGGCGATACGGGCCAAGCTCTCAACGCGGAAGCCGCGCTTACGGAGCTTATCGCCGCCGCCCTGGAAGCCCTTCTCAACGGCGATGCCAATGCCGGCAACTTCGGCGCCCGCAGCCTCGCAGATTTTGATAAGGCCCTCAAGCGCGCAACCGTTGGCCAGGAAGTCGTCGATAATCAGGACCTTATCGCCCTCGGACAGAAAGCGCTTGCCGACAATGACCGGGTACTCCTTCTGCTTGGTAAAGGAATAGATGGTCGTGGCATACTGCTCGCCGTCAAGGTTGATGGACTGGGCCTTCTTTGCAAAGACCACCGGCACGCCGCCAAAATGCTGAGCTGCGATGCAGGCCATACCAATACCCGAAGCCTCAATCGTCAGGATCTTGTTGATCTCGACACCCTCGAACAGACGGGCCCATTCGGCGCCCATGTGGTCGAACAGCTCAACGTCGCACTGGTGGTTGAGGAAGGCATCAACCTTAAGGACGTTACCGGCCTTTACGATGCCGTCATGGCGAATACGATCCTCAAGCTCCTGCATGGCGCAACCCCTTCTCGCGGCAACGATGCCGCGCGATTAATAAACGTTGTTCGATAGTCTACCACGGACCGACCCCCGCCCGCCCCACAAGCCGCATCGCACTATAAAGCCGCAAGACCAGTAGATAGGCCCAATTCGTGGCAGGCCTACCCCCACATGCTAATGGCGGGCGCGTATCCTCACCAAACGCACCATGGCAAGCGCAAAGCCCACAGCGGCCACAGCCATGAGCACGTAGATCACCGAGCGAAAGCCAAACAGGAACACATCCGGACGGCCTGCAACAAAACTGGTCACGGCCTCGCCCATCGCCATGCTCATCTGCCCATATAGGATATGTGATGCCGCCGTAATGCCAACTGCCATACCCGCGTAGCGCGCCAGGCTACCCAGGCTGCCCGCAAAGCCGAGCGCTTCGCGCGGAGCCGAGCCCATATACAGCGAGTTGTTGGGGCTCTGGAAAATCGACGTACCGCACGACATAAACGCGACACAGCACACGATCACAGGGATGGAAGAGCGCTCGTCGAGTGTGCTTACCGCAAAGAGACCGCACACGTACACGCCCAGGCCGACCGCCGTGGGGCCCTCGCAGCCAACACGGTCCGAAACCGTACCCGAAAGCGGGCCGATAAAGGCATTCACCATCGGCAGCGCCAAAAAGAGTAGTCCAGAGATATCAGAACCAAAGCCGTGGGCGTCCTGAAAATAGAACGGCAGGATAAACTCGGATGCGCCAATGCCAACGAACACGATGAGCATGCAGGCAAGGTTGATGGTGAAGGCCGAATTTGCAAAGCAGCGACGCGCGGCCTCGATCAGGGACATGGGGCGCTCGCCGGCCTCCGGCTTAACATGCGGCAGCGTGTAGAGCCCCACGATAAACGAGATGACGCCAATGGGCAGGTTGATGAGGAAGATGCTCTCCCAAGGAAAGCTTGCCACCAGCATGCCGCCGAGCACGGGGCCACACATCATGCCGAGGGCCACGAAGGTCGCGAGAATACCCATGGCACGGCCTCGTTCGCGCGCCGGAAACGACTCGGTGATGATACCCATGTTGTTAGCCATGGCCGCCGCGCAACCGACGCCCTGAACAATGCGTGCCAGGATAAGAACCTCGAGCGAGGCCGAAAGGCCGCACAGCAGCGAACCGACCGAAAAGACGATGACGCCCAGCTGAAACACATTCACCTTGCCGCGCACGTCGCCCAGACGGCCAAACGGCAACATAGCCACGCAAGTCGCAAGCAGATACACCGAGCTTACCAGCTGAATGCGATCGAGGCCCACGCCCAGCTCCTTTTGCATCACGGGCAGCGCCACGGTCACGACGGTCGAATCCAGACACACCATAAACGTCATGATGAGCACGGTAAACAGAATCGCCCATTTGTTCTTGCCATGGGTGTCGCCCTCAAGGGCAATGTGCTCGCGGCGCAGTTGCTCTGCAGTTTTCTCCATATCTATCCTTTCGAGTGGTGCAACGCAAAAACGGGGCCCCAATCGCCTGCGAACAGTCGCGATTGGGGTCCCGCCTACGGAATCGGAACGAAAGGTCGCCGAAGCTTTCTGCCAGCATCGGCACCTTGAACGGAGCTAGCCTAGCACTGCTCGAGCGCCTGCTCAAGGTCGGCAATCAGATCGGCCGTGTCCTCGAGGCCGCACGACAGGCGCACCATGTCGGCGGAGATGCCGCAGGCGATGAGCTCCTCATCGTTCATCTGGCGATGCGTGGCATTAGCGGGATGCAGGCAGCAAGTGCGGGCGTCGGCCACGTGTGTGGCGATCTGGGCGAGCTTGAGGCTCTTCATAAAGGTCTCGGCCGCCGCACGACCACCGTTAAAGCCAAAGCTCACAACGCCGCAGGTACCGTTAGGCATGTACTTCTGAGCCAGGTCATAGTACTTATCGCCCTCCAGGCCCGGATAGCTCACAAAGCGCACTTTGGGATGACTCTGCAGGAACTTGGCAACGGCCAGGCCGTTCTCGCAGTGACGCGGCATGCGCACATGGAGGCTCTCGAGCGAGCTGTTCAGGAAGAACGCCGCCTGCGGGTTCTGCATGGGACCAAGGTCGCGCATGAGCTGAGCGGTTGCCTTGGTAATAAAGGCACCCTCGCGACCGAACTTCTCGGCATACGTCACGCCGTGGTAGCTCTCGTCGGGCGTGGTGAGACCCGGGAACTTGTCCGCATGGGCCATCCAGTCAAACTGACCGTGGTCGACGATCACGCCGCCCAGGTAGGCAGCATGTCCATCCATGTACTTGGTGGTGGAGTGCGTAACGATGTCGGCGCCCCACTCAAAGGGACGGCACATCACGGGCGTCGGGAAGGTGTTGTCGACCATCAGCGGCACGCCGTGGTCATGCGCGGCCTTGGCAAAGCGCTCAATATCGAGCACGGCAAGGGCGGGGTTGGCGATCGTCTCGCCAAAGACGAGCTTAGTATTGGGTTCAAAGGCTGCCTCGAGCTCCTCGTCAGTGCAGTCGGGAGCAACAAACGTGCAGGTCAGACCCATGCGCTCCATAGTATGGGCGAGCAGGTTGTAGGTACCGCCGTAGATGGCAGAGCTCGCGACCACGTGATCGCCGGCACCGGCCACGTTAAAGATCGCAAGGAAATTCGCCGCCATGCCCGAGCTCGTGAGCATCGCGGCAGTGCCGCCCTCTATCTCGCAGATCTTGGCGGCAACCAAATCGCACGTAGGGTTCTGCAGACGGCTGTAGAAATAGCCCGACTCCTCTAGGTCAAACAGCTTGCCCATGTGCTCCGACGTGTCGTACTTCCACGTGGTGGACTGGTAGATGGGCACCTGGCGCGGCTCCGCATCTCCCGGGTGATAGCCGCCCTGAACACATGTGGTACCGATGGTCTGCTCGCTCATATCTTGCTCCCTTGCCTGGGTTTTAGTTTTATTCGGTTCACGATACCGCTACCCTGCACCCCTCTCAACCCATCCCCAAGGTAGGTTATGGGACAAATTGATTAGGGGTATTTATCTCAAGCCTTGAGCATTTGCTCGATAGATAAAAATGAGGCATACATGAAGCTCTCGATGATTACACGCACCGTCACGGGTACCATAGGCGGGTACACCGTGACCAAGGAGACAACGATGAAGCAAATCGATACGGCCCAGCTCGACATCAACGCCTGTCAGGCTCAGGCTGCCGAATACCACGCCCGCGGCTTTAACTGCGCGCAGGCTGTCGCCTGCACGCTCGCACCTGCCGTCGGACTCGACCCCCAGATCGCCTTTACCCTCACCGAGGGCTTTGGTGCCGGCATGGGCAGCATGACCGAAACCTGCGGCGCCATCTCGGGCGCCGTGGCCATCATGGGCTTCGTGATGAGCGACGGCATGGAAAACCCCAAGACCAAGGGCCAGACCTACAAGCTGTCGCGCGAAATCGCCAAGCGTTTTGGCGAGAAGAACACGACGACCGTCTGCGGCACGCTCAAGGGCATCGGATCGGATAAGGGTCCGCTCCGCAGCTGCCCCGGTTGCATCGACGATGCCGTCGAGATCGCCTGCGATGTGCTAAAGCAGCTCGCCGAGTAAACGGCAGCAACAGAAAAACGACGGCCTGCGCGCTTGGAATCCATCCAAAAGCACGCCGGCCGTCGCCGTTAGAACTCGGCAAACTCGGGAGCGCCGACCTCAATCTCCTCGCGCCCCGCCATAAGCTCGCGCATCTTAACGCAAAACGACTCCTGCTCCCCTGCCTTAAACACAAAATGAAGTGTCACGGCATCCGCGAAATCGGTATCCGAAACCTTGGCACCCGAATCCTGCGCCAAACGAAGCACCTGCTCATACTGCGGATAGGCCACATGCACGTCAACCGGCACGACGCTTGTCATCTCAACGATCTGCCCTGCCTCCTGAGCCGCGGCCACCGCCGCCTGCGTCGCCGCGGTGTAGGCGCGCACCAAGCCGCCAGGCCCCAACAGTGTGCCACCAAAATAGCGCGTCACTACGCAGCAAACATTTTTGAGCCCCGCGCCGCGCAGCACCTCGAGCGTCGGCATGCCACTCGTGCGGCTCGGCTCACCGTCATCGCTTTGACGTTCGCGTCCATCGACCAAAATCCACGCGGGAACATTGTGCCGAGCGTCGTAATGACGCTTGCGAACCATCTCGATAAAGGCATTCGCCTCGTCCTCGGACTCAATATGGACCAGCTGGGCAATAAACCGGCTCTTGCGGTCTACAAACTCACCCGAAGCCTCAATATTCGATTGCAGAGTAAAATAGCTGTCCAACAAAGCCCCTCAACAACAAGCAAAGCAACAAACAGCCTCAATAATACGGCAGAAACCGTACCGTTGACCTCGCCAACAAGAACGGAAACGCCAATGATACCGTCACCAACAGCGAGAACCCGTCAGCGCGAGCAAGGTGCCTTGAAAGACAAGGGCATTGACCTTATGGTCATGCCCGAAGGCTTGAAAGGCAGATTGCCGCGCTGACGGGTTCGCAGCGTCAACAAAGTGCTGAGTGGGCCGATAAGCCGGGTTCTGTCGTGAACGGTCATTTATCTTGTCTGCACGTTACCATGCAGCTCTACGCACGCTACCCGAACGCGGACCGGGCCGGCCCATAGCGTTCCTATTCGCGCTTGCTCCGGATGGGGCTTGCCAAGCCGCCGTGTTGCCACGACGCTGGTGGTCTCTTACACCACCGTTTCAGCTTTTCCCTTTACGCCTTGCGGCGCAGGTGGGAGTCTTCTTTTCTGCGGCGCTTTCCGTCGGATCACTCCGCCCGGCCGTTAGCCGGCATCCCGCCCTCTGGAGCCCGGACTTTCCTCACGCGTACTGCAAGCAGCACATCGCGCGACCGTCTGGCCCACTCAGCAGTGCAAGAGTGTAACACACCGTTGCCGCAGGCAATGGCACAACGCAAACGCTCGACACGATATACCAAGAACCGCCATGCGATACAATGGTCCTGTCGATGGGCAACGTCGTCAGTCGAGACGCGACCGCGCTCCGCACCCCTCCGTCTACTCGGTGTGTTCCCGCCTCCTCCCCGAGGCGGGATGTCGGCATTTTCAATGCACTGACAACCCAATAGCCTGTGGACAGCCCGGGCAGCATTGCGCACCTTGGCAGCAAATGCAAAAAGGGACCCGTCCATTGCGGACGGGTCCCTTAAAACAAGTGATCGGCAAACCGATTTACTCGGCGTCGGTCTCCTCGTCCTTCTTCTCGGAAGGCAGCGGGGTAACCTCGATCTCGACGCCCAGAGTCTCAGCAGCAGACTTCATGGACAGGGAGATACGACGACGGTCGAGGTCAATCTCCATGACCTTGACCTGAACCTTGTCGCCCACGTGGGTGACCTGAGAAGGCTGGTCGACGTGCTTGTTGGCCATCTCGGAGATGTGCACCAGACCCTCGATGCCCTCGCCCAGGTCGACGAAAGCGCCAAACGGGACAAGCTTGGTCACAGTGCCCTCGACGATAGCGCCGACAGGGTACTTCTTGACCAGTGCGCGCCACGGATCCTCGGTGGTCTGCTTGAGACCAAGGGAGATGCGCTCGCGGTTAAGATCGACGTCGAGAACCTCGACCTCGACCTCCTGGCCGACCTTGACAACCTCGGAAGGATGGTTGACGTGGTTCCAGGAGAGCTCGGAGATGTGGATGAGGCCGTCGATACCGCCGAGGTCGACGAAGGCGCCGAAGTCGACGATGGAGGAAACGGTACCCTGGAGACGCATGCCAGACTTGAGCTTGGACAGGATCTCGGAGCGCTCGGCCTTACGGGACTCCTCGAGCACGACGCGACGGGAGAGGACGACGTTGTTGCGGTTGCGGTCCATCTCGATGACGCGAGCCTCGATGCGGGTGCCCATATAGGAGGTGAGGTCCTTGACGCGACGGAGGTCGACGAGGGAAGCGGGCAGGAAGCCACGCAGGCCGATGTCGAGGATCAGGCCGCCCTTGACAACCTCGATAACCTCGCCCTCGACGTTCTCGCCGGAGTTGAACTTCTCCTCGATGCGGTTCCAAGCACGCTCGTACTCAGCACGACGCTTGGAGAGGACCATGCGGCCCTCCTTGTCCTCTTTCTGGACAACCTGGGCCTCAACGGTATCGCCAAGA
>CAUCCR010000020.1:0-17538 GCA_958441355.1 uncultured Collinsella sp.
AAAGAAGGCCACTTAATGTGGCCTTCGTCTTGCATAGGACTGTAGAGCAGCAAACGTAATGCCCGCCCGCCTCCGGCCGACGGTCGAGTGAGATTACTTCGCAGCACCTGGGATTCCGTGGGAGGTTTTGGCGGTTTTGGCTCCGTTTACGATGGCGGTTTGCAAAGTCCTTACGGCGAGCATGCCCAGCAGGTCTAGGGGAACGGCGGCGCTTGCCTGGGCGCCCAGTTTGCCGCTGGCGAGGGTGTAGATGGTGTCGCCGTCGTTGGTGGTGTGCGTGGGACGGATGGCGTGTGCGTAGGCGTCTGCGGCCATCTGAGAGACCTTGGTGGCTTGTGCCTTAGTGAGTTCCACGTTGGTGACGATGCAGCTGATGGTGGTGTTGGTGCGGTCGAGCGGCATCTGCATGGATCCGGCGGCGGCAAAGGCTGCGAGTTCCATGTCGACGATCTGGTCGCTATCGGCTGCGGCGCGCATACCGGCGATCCACTCGCCGGTGAAGGGGTCGACAACGTTGCCGCATGCGTTGACTGAGACCACGGCGCCCACCTTGATGGGGCCGAGCGCCACGGCAGTAGCTCCAAGGCCGGCCTTCATGCAGGTGGCAGGCCCCATGAGCTTACCCACGGTAGCGCCCGTGCCGGCGCCTACGTTGCCCTGTTCGAGCTTGGTGGGGGTGTGGTCGAGTGCTTCGCGCACGGCGGCGATGCCGGCCTCAATGTCGGGGCGTACGGTGGGGTCGCCAAAGGCGAGGTCGAAGATGCAGCTGGAGCACACGATGGGCACCTGCGTGGGGCCGACGGGAAGGCCGATGCAGCGGCTCTCGAGCTCGCGGGCGACGCCGCTTGCAGCTTCGAGGCCAAAGGCCGATCCACCCGAAAGGCAGACGGCGTGGACCTTGTCCACGGTGTTCTCGGGTCGTAGCAGGTCGGTCTCGCGCGAAGCGGGAGCGCCACCGCGTACGTCAACGCCGCCGGTGGCGCCCTCGGGTGCCACGATTACGGTGCAACCGGTGCCGGCCTCCTCGTCCGTATAGTTGCCATAGCAAAAGCCATCGACATCGCAGACGTCAATGGCCTCGAGCAGTGTATCCATGTTTAACTCCTATCGGTTTTCCGCCGCGCCTTGTGCCCGGTCGGGATCCGTACGGTACGCCAAAATTGTAGGCGCTGGGGAATACCCAGCGCCAGATGCAATTACGAGAGTTTTTGAATCGCGCGCGCGACGCGGGCGATGGGTAGGCCCACTACGTTATAGAAGTCGCCCGAAATATCGTGCACGAGCATGCGGCCGCCTGTGCCCTGGATGCCGTAGGCGCCTGCCTTATCCATGGGCTCACCCGAGGCAACGTAGTGCTCGATCTGCTCGTCGGTGAGCTCGTAGAATGTCACGTCGGTCACATCGACAAACGACAGGCTCTCGGCGGCATGCGGGGCGGCCGTATCGCCTGCCTTAACGATGCAGACGCCGGTTGCGACCTGGTGCGTGCGCCCCGAAAGCTCACGGAGCATGGTGCGCGCCTCGTCCTCGGTTGCCGGCTTGCCCAGAATCTTGCCGTCAAAGGTGACGATGGTGTCGGCCGCGACCGTCAGCTCATTGGGCTCGGCATACTCGGCAGCAACGGCAGCCGCCTTGGCGCGTGCCAAGCGCTCGACAAGCGTGAGCGGGGCCTCGCCATCAAAGGGCGTTTCGTCGATATCCGCGGGAATCACGCGAATGTTGTAGCCTGCCTCGCGCATCAGCTCTATGCGGCGCGGCGATTGCGAAGCCAAAATCATAGTTGGATGCCCTCGGCGACCTTCCCGACGGCCTTGTCGCCGGCGAGCGTGCGCAGCAGCTCCAATGCAAAGGGGAGTGACTGTGCCATGCCGCTGGCAGTGATGATGTTGCCGTCTTGCGTGACCTTCTCGCCGGTATAGGCGCCTTCGGGGAAGCTTTTCTCAAAGCCAGGGAAGCACGTGGCGTGGCGCCCCTCGAGCAGGTCGAGCTCGCCCAGGATAAACGGGGCGGCGCAGATGGCGGCGACGTGCTTGGTCGCGGCGAACTCGCAGACCACGTCGCAGACACGCTGATCGGCGCGCAGGTTGGTGGCACCGGGCAGGCCGCCGGGCAGCACGACGCAGTCGTACTCGTCAAAGTTGATCTCATCAAAGAGCGCATCGCAGGTCACGGGGATCTGCAACGAGCTTACGACCTCACGCGTGGGCATAATCGAGACGAGCGTGGCACGCACGCCGCCGCGACGCATGACATCGACCATGGTCAAGCATTCAATAGTTTCAAAGCCATCGGCGGCGAGAACGGCAACGCTGGGCATGAGGGTTCCTTTCATAGGCGGCATACAATTAGCCGTCTTATACCCCGAAGACCTCCGCTTGCCACGCTCGATTTCCCAATGATTTTTCTGAGCAATGATTAAGTGGCTAGTTGCGTCTAAGGTGGACGACGGTCTCGCAGTGGAAGGTTTGTGGGAACAGGTCGACTGGCGTGATCTTTACGGGGGAGAAGGTGCCTTCTTCGACAAAGCGTTTGAGATCGCGCGCCAGGGTGGCCGGGTCGCAGCTCACGTAGACGACATCGCGGGCACTCGTGCTGGCGATAAGGTCGATCGCTTCGGGGGCGAGGCCTGCGCGCGGCGGGTCGACCACCAAGACGTCGGCATCCTGGTCGGGGAACTCGCGCACCGCGTCTCCGCCAATGACGTCGACGTTATCAAGCTTGTTGATCTCCAGGTTACGGCGCAGGTCGCGCACGGCGGGGCCGTAGGCCTCGACGGCGGCGACAAAGTCGCAGCGGCGGGCGAGCGGCAGGGTAAAGGTGCCGGCACCGCAGTACAGGTCCACGGCAAGCTCGTCTTCCTGCGGATCGAGCGCTTCCATGACAAGCTCGATCAAAATCTCGGCACCCTTGGTGTTGACCTGGAAAAAAGACGGGGCAGACAAGCGCATCTGACCCTCGGCGATATTCTCGGTCCATGAGCCCTCTCCGGCGAGCATTTCGACCTTGGAAACACGGCGGGCCTTCTTTTCGCCCTTGCTCATCACGCGTACGACACTTGTGGGGTGCGCGGCGTCTGCCAACACGCGCGAGACTTGCGAGCGCGGGAAAGAGCCCGTAGGCGTCCAGAGCGCCACCTCGAGTGCCTTGGTGCGACGCGAGGCGCGAATGCCCACGCGCTCAAGGCCCAGGTCGTGGCTGCCGCTCAGATAATTGAGCGCGCCGACGACCGATTTGAGTGCCTTGGGGAAGCGTTTGTCGAACAACGGGCACGAATCGACGGTCACGATCTTGCGAGGATCGACACCGTGCATGCCAAGACGCACGCGGCCGTTTACAACGGTCGGCTCGAGTTCGATTTTATTGCGGTAGCCCCAATCATCCTTGGTGTGGCGGATGGGTTGCACCAGTTCATCGACTTGATCGGGGCTGAACTTGCCGATACGCTCGAGCGTGGAGCGCAGATTTTGCTCCTTGGCGGCGAGCTGTGCCGTGCGTGAGAGATTGCCCCACGAGCAGCCGCCGCAGATGCCCACGAAGGGGCAGGGAGGCTGAATGCGATCGGGGCTTGGCTCCAGAATCTCGGTGGTGCGGGCACGCATGAACGACTTGCCGTCCTGTACGACCTCGGCCTCGACGGTGTCGCCTGCCACGGCGCCCTGCACAAAGACGGCCTTGCCGTTGTCGGCGTGCGCCAGCCCGTCGGCGCCGTAGGTCATCGATTCTATAGTGAGCTTCATATTCCTGCCTGTCATTCGCGTTGTTGTTCGCACCATGGTAGCAGGGAAAAGCGCCCCGCATCCGAGGCTTTCCTCAAATGCGGGGCGCTTCTACAAACTGCTTCTACAAACGACTATTTCGTCTTGCCGGTAATGAGCGTCTTAAGACCCAGGCCGATCAGACCCAGGCCCATGCGCACGCGGCCGGGGCGATGGCGCTCGATGGCCTTGGTCTTGCCGGCGGGCTTATCGCGACGGGCGCTCGTCTCGGGTGCGGGCTTGATGACCTGCGGATCGGGCTGAGGTGCAGGTGCAGGCTCGGGCTCAATGACGGTCGCCTGGACCTCTTGGACCTTGGGTGTGGCCGGCTGCGGCTCAGGAGCAGGGGCGGGCTTTGCCTCGGCGGCGGGCTCCGGAGTCGCAGTAGCGGGCTCGGGCGCTTTCTCCACGGCGGGCTCTGCGGCAGCCTCGGGCTCATTCACCGGGGGAGCTGCAACCGCTTCCGGTTTGGCAGCTGCCCCGTGTTCAACCTCGGCCTGAATGGCCTCCTCGGCCACACGTTCCTTCTCCTGTGCGCGCTGCTGCGCGGCGGCCTCGGCGTTGCGATAGGCACGCTCCAGCAGGGCTTCCTGCGAGTTGAAGGGTTTCTCACCCTCTGCACGCTCCACGGGGACCCAGGTGCCGTCGCTCGTGAGGCTGCGGGCCTTCACGTTGTCGCGCAGCTGCATGCCCATGTACTCGTGCACTAGGGCGCGGCAGGTGGGGTCGAGCACGGGGAAGGCAATCTCCACGCGGTGCTCGGTGTTGCGCGTCATCATGTCGGCAGAGCTCAGGTAAATCATGTCCGAGTCCACGCCGAAAGCATAGACGCGCGCGTGCTCCAAAAAGCGTCCGACGATGGAGCGGACATGCACGTTCTCGGTCTTGCCCGGAACACCGGGCTTGAGGCACGAGATGCCGCGGATGATCATGTCTACGCGCACGCCGGCACACGATGCCTCGGCGATCTTGTCGATAACCTCGCGGTCGGTCAGCGAGTTGAGCTTAAAGAACACGCGGGCGGGCTCGCCGGCAAGGGCGCGCTGGATCTCGCGGTCAAGCCCGCGCATGATGAGCGGTTTCAGTCCGACGGGCGCCACACCCAGGAAGCGGTAGTCGCCGCGCAGGTTGCCCAGCGACAGGTTGCGGAAGAACAGGTTGGCGTCCTCGCCGATGCCGGGATGGGCTGTCATGAGCATAAAGTCGCTGTAGAGCTTGGCCGTCTTTTCGTTAAAGTTGCCGGTGCCCAAGAGCGTCAGGCGTGTAAGCGCCATACCCTCGCGATAAGTGAGCTGGCAGATCTTTGAGTGGCACTTAAAGCCCTCGGAGCCGTAGATGACGGTGCAGCCCGCTTCTTCCAGACGCTCGGCCCACTCGATGTTGTTCTGCTCGTCAAAGCGCGCGCGGAGCTCCATGAGCACCGTGACCTCTTTGCCGTTCTCGGCAGCATCGATCAACGACTCGCACAGACGGCTCTGCTTTGCCACGCGGTAGAGCGTGATGCGCAGCGAGATGCACTCGGGGTCGTAGGCGGCCTCGTGCACCAGATCCAGGAAGGGGTTCATGGCCTCGTAGGGATAAAAGAGCAGCTTGTCGCCCTGCAGCACCTGTTCGCGGATGGAGCGGGTCATATCGATGGTGGGGTTGGGCTGCGGCCTAAACGGCGTAAAGAGCAGCTCGTTGCGCAGGTGCTCGGGAATCTTGCCCTCAATGCCAAAGACGTAGCCCAGGTTGAGCGGGATATCGCAGGTAAAGACCGAGCGACGCGAGAGCTCGAGCGCCTTGCGGATAGTCTTGAGCGTCGCCTTCTCGAGCGACCCCGAGACCGCGAGCACTACCGGCTGCAGACGCAGGCGCTTCTTGAGAATGCGCTTCATGTGCTGGCGGTAGTCCTCTTCCTCTTCGACGCCCTCGCCGTCCGGATCGATGTCGGCGTTGCGGGTGACGCGGATCAGCGCACGATCCAGCGGCTTATAGGAGCCAAAGCAGCTGTCCAGGCAGGCGAGGATGACGTCCTCGAGCAAGATGTAGGAGTAGGTGCCGGTGGGCGAGGGGATCTCGACCACGCGGTTCATCGAGGCGGGAATCTCGATCAGGCCCAGCAGGCTCTCCTCGTCGGTGGCGCCGTCCAGACCACAGGCCAGATAGAGCGCGCCATTGCGCAGGTTGGGGAAGGGGTGGCGCGGATCGATGACCAGCGGCGAGATGACCGGCGACACGTAGGCCTGGAAGTAGCGGGTTACAAAGGTGCGCTCCTCGGGCGTAAGCGAATCGATGCGGGCGCGGTGAACGCCCAAGGTGTCGAGCTTGCCCTCGATGCTCTTAAAGATGGACTCCCAACGGGTAAGGAGCCCGGGCATTTCGGCCATGACAGCATCGACCTGTTCGGAGGCGGTCATATTGCTCTTGTTGTCGACAGGTTGCTTTTTGAGCTCTGCCAGATCGGACAGGCCGCCCACGCGCACCATGAGAAACTCGTCGAGGTTAGACTCGAAAATCGACACGAACTTTAGACGCTCGAACAGCGGAACGGTCTCATCGAAGGCTTCGTCAAGCACACGGTTGTCAAAGCGTAGCCAGCTGAGCTCTCGGTTCTGCGTGTACGAGAAGTCGCGCGGCGGTTTGCGCAGCTTTGCGGCGGCTTGCTTCTTTTCGATTTTGCTCGGCATATGCATCTGTCCGTTCAGTCCCCACAGAGGACGGTAGCCTAACACTTTTCACTATTGTCTCAATTTAGTCGACCGCTGGCACGGACGTATCGCGTGAACGGTATCTTTACCTACTTCTTACGCTGCCAAGGCATGCAACTAACTGTCCAACTCGTTTGGAAACAATCTATATCCATACTCAACTGGTGAGGATGTATGAATAAGAATGATTGCGAGCTGAATATAATCGAATCCAAATTGAATCATGGACAAACGACATATATATGCAGAAAACCGTTTTAGCTATGCAATTCCTAAACATGAAAATATTTGTGCAATCTAGCTTAATTCCTTAGAAAAAAGAACATTTACCTTTGAAAACCTGCTTTAGAGAACCGAAGTGCATCATGGGGGAATCATATGCGATATACCGTTCATCGCACTTTGCTGACCGTTCGGGGGCGAGGTGGAATTGCAGGTGGTTTTTGGATATAACTAGAGCTGTCAGCAAGCAGCGTCCCATACGGAGGGGCGCTGATACATTCGGCCAGTAAGGCCCGAAAGAAAGGTAGGAGGCCATGACGAAAGGTCTGCACGTGCCTTCCGAGATCGGCAAGCTCAGGAAGGTCTGCCTGCACCGTCCCGGCGACGAGCTCCTCAACCTGCCGCCCGACGAGCTCGAGCGACTCCTGTTCGACGACGTCCCGTTCCTGGAGGTCGCGCAGCAGGAGCACGACACCTTCGCCCAGATCCTGAGGGACCAGGGCGTGGAGGTCCTCTATCTCGAGAACCTCGTCGCCGAGGTGTTCGACCAGGTCCCCGGCGCCCGCGCCGAGTTCACCGACCAGTACATCGCCGAGGCCGGCATCCGCGGCCAGCACATGCCGCAGATCGTCCGCGAGAAGCTGGACTCCATCGAGGACAACCTCGAGTTCGTCAAGAAGACCATGGCCGGCATGACCAAGTCCGAGATCGACATGCCCCTCACGGCGTCCACGACCCTCGACTCCCTGGTCAACTCCGAGTCCGAGTCCGACCTGATCATCGACCCGATGCCCAACCTCTACTTCACCCGCGACCCGTTCGCGGTCATCGGCGAGGGCGTCAACCTCAACCGCATGTACTCGGTCACCCGCAACCGCGAGACCCTGTACGGCAAGTACATCTTCAAGTACCACCCCGACTACAAGGACGTCTCGCTGTACTTCCGCCGCGACTGCCAGTTCCACACCGAGGGCGGCGACGTGCTGAACATCAACGAGAAGACCCTCGCCGTCGGCATCTCCCAGCGCACCCAGGCCGCCGCGATCGACGTCATGGCCCAGAACATCTTCTGGAACTCCGACTCCAAGGTCGAGCGCATCCTGGCCTTCGACATCCCGGTCTCGCGCGCCTTCATGCACCTCGACACGGTCTTCACCCAGATCGACGTCGATAAGTTCACGATCCACCCCGCCATCATGGGCACCCTGCGCGTCTACGAGCTGACCGCCGGCAAGAACCCGGGCGACGTGAACATCCGCCTGATCGAGGACACCCTCGAGCACGTCCTGGAGGACGCCACCGGCGTCGACCAGGTCAAGCTGATCCCCTGCGGCGGCGGCGACCCGATCGCGGCCTCCCGCGAGCAGTGGAACGACGGCTCCAACACCCTGTGCGTCGAGCCCGGCAAGATCTGCGTCTACGCCCGCAACACCGTCACCAACGACGTGCTGTACAAGGAGGGCCTGGACCTTCTCGTCGTGCCCTCCGCCGAGCTCTCCCGCGGCCGCGGCGGCCCGCGCTGCATGAGCATGCCCTTCTGGCGCGAGGACCTCTAAGGTCTTCAAGGACTCGTACGGGTCATAATACATACATCTAGCTGCCATTAGATGTCTCCCATTGGGGCGGTGCGGGTTTTCGCACCGCCCCAATCTTGTTTGAGGAACGTCAACACGATTGGACGACTGCTTTTGCAAGGAGCTTGGCTATGGACATCAAGACGATTGGCGTTGAGGAATGGCTCAACGTTTGGGAGAAGAGCGCCACGTGGGACATCGCCCAGTCGACGATCTCGTCGCTCACCATGGGCGAGCTGCGCGCGCTCGATGAACAGGACGGCGCCACGTTCTACGAGCGCCTGGACCGCGAGAAGATGAACTACGGCTGGATCGAGGGCTCGCCGGAGTTTAAGGCCGAGGTTGCCAAGCTGTATCGTCGCGAGGTCAATCCCGATCACATTCTGCAGACCAATGGCTGCACGGGCGCTAACCTCAACGCCATCATGGCTGTGGTCGAGCCCGGCGACTACGTTATCGCCGAGTGGCCCACCTACGCGCCGCTCTACGAGATTCCGCGCACGCTGGGCGCCGAGGTCGAGTATTGGGAGCTTCGCGAGGAACTCGGCTGGAAGCCCGATATCGAGGAACTCAAGCGCTTGGTGCGTCCCAACACCAAGCTTATCTGCATAAACAACGCATCTAACCCCATCGGTACGGTGCTCGATGCCGATATGCTCGGCCAGATTGCCGAGATCGCCCACTCGGTGGGCGCCTACGTGCTGTGCGACGAGGTATATCTTCCGCTCGAAAACACTGAGTCCTTTATGTCGATGGTCGACGTGTACGAGAGGGCCATTGTCACCAACTCGTTGTCGAAGACCTATTCGACACCTGCGGCCCGCGTGGGCTGGGTCCTGGCCGACAAAGGGGTGTCCAACCGCATCCGTACCTATCGCGATTACACCATGATCTGCGGCGGCGTGTTCAACGATGCTCTGGCGACCTATGTGCTTGAGCACAAGGATAAGATTCTCGAGCGCAATCGCAAGATCGTGTTTGGCAACCGCGATATCGTGCAGGCTTGGATCGATACGCAGCATCGCGTTTCCTGGACGGCCCCGCAGGGCGTGTCCACCTCGTTTATCCAGCTGGATATTCCCGAGGATGACGAGGAGTTTTGCAGGCGCCTGCTGTCCGAGAGGGGAGTGCTGCTGGTACCCGGCAGCCGCTTTGAGCTTCCCTGTGGCGCACGCCTGGGCTACTGCGCGAGCGAGGACGTTCTGCGTGAGGGCCTGAGGCTTTTGGGCGAGGCGCTGGCGGAGTTTGATCGCTAGGATTCCGATGGTCTTCGGGGGCCTTATCTAAATTGGCCGAAGATAATCGAAAATGGACCCGTTTCCCTAGGGGAAGCGGGTCCATTTTTCTATACCGAGAAGTCAAGTTGTTACAAATGGAGCCGTAAAGCGAGTCGGTATCCGCTGGGCCTTATACTGAGTTTCCGGTGAACGGTATCAAGCGTCTGGTAAACGGTAATTTATTTACCAGAAATGAATAGGACAAACTTTTTTCTGAATAAAAATGAAAATGGTTGAGACACGGTATGAACCGCTAATTCTATTCATAGCTTTATTGGAAATATGCAATTTGAGGATGGTTTAGCAAAGTTTAGTTCCATTTGATTTTAGGATTGAAAACGCGTTTAAGCACGTAAATACGCTTTATTAAGATGAAGTGTGCCATGCGTGAAGTATATGTGTATGCCATTCACCCCCTATAAAAAACCGTTCGGGGGCAAGGTGGAAGTATGAGCTGATTTTGGATATAAATATGTCGTCAGCAATAACGCCTCACACGGAGGGGCGCTAACGAATCGGCCCTGACAAGGGCCCGAAAGAAAGGTAGGAGGCCATGACGAAAGGTCTGCACGTGCCTTCCGAGATCGGCAAGCTCAGGAAGGTCTGCCTGCACCGTCCCGGCGACGAGCTCCTCAACCTGCCGCCCGACGAGCTCGAGCGACTCCTGTTCGACGACGTCCCGTTCCTGGAGGTCGCGCAGCAGGAGCACGACACCTTCGCCCAGATCCTGAGGGACCAGGGCGTGGAGGTCCTCTATCTCGAGAACCTCGTCGCCGAGGTGTTCGACCAGGTCCCCGGCGCCCGCGCCGAGTTCACCGACCAGTACATCGCCGAGGCCGGCATCCGCGGCCAGCACATGCCGCAGATCGTCCGCGAGAAGCTGGACTCCATCGAGGACAACCTCGAGTTCGTCAAGAAGACCATGGCCGGCATGACCAAGTCCGAGATCGACATGCCCCTCACGGCGTCCACGACCCTCGACTCCCTGGTCAACTCCGAGTCCGAGTCCGACCTGATCATCGACCCGATGCCCAACCTCTACTTCACCCGCGACCCGTTCGCGGTCATCGGCGAGGGCGTCAACCTCAACCGCATGTACTCGGTCACCCGCAACCGCGAGACCCTGTACGGCAAGTACATCTTCAAGTACCACCCCGACTACAAGGACGTCTCGCTGTACTTCCGCCGCGACTGCCAGTTCCACACCGAGGGCGGCGACGTGCTGAACATCAACGAGAAGACCCTCGCCGTCGGCATCTCCCAGCGCACCCAGGCCGCCGCGATCGACGTCATGGCCCAGAACATCTTCTGGAACTCCGACTCCAAGGTCGAGCGCATCCTGGCCTTCGACATCCCGGTCTCGCGCGCCTTCATGCACCTCGACACGGTCTTCACCCAGATCGACGTCGATAAGTTCACGATCCACCCCGCCATCATGGGCACCCTGCGCGTCTACGAGCTGACCGCCGGCAAGAACCCGGGCGACGTGAACATCCGCCTGATCGAGGACACCCTCGAGCACGTCCTGGAGGACGCCACCGGCGTCGACCAGGTCAAGCTGATCCCCTGCGGCGGCGGCGACCCGATCGCGGCCTCCCGCGAGCAGTGGAACGACGGCTCCAACACCCTGTGCGTCGAGCCCGGCAAGATCTGCGTCTACGCCCGCAACACCGTCACCAACGACGTGCTGTACAAGGAGGGCCTGGACCTTCTCGTCGTGCCCTCCGCCGAGCTCTCCCGCGGCCGCGGCGGCCCGCGCTGCATGAGCATGCCCTTCTGGCGCGAGGACCTCTAAGTCTTTCCGTTTCCGGTGCGGTCCCCCTACAACCGCACCGGCTTCGCCCGTTAAACGGGCAACACTAATACTTACGTAATTCATTTCTTCGAAAGGAATCGAACCATGGGTGTTAACCTCTCCGGCCGTAGCTTCCTCAAGCTTCTCGACCTCACCACCGAGGAGATCGAGTACCTGCTCAAGCTCTCCAAGAACTTCAAGGATATGAAGCGCGCTGGCGTTCCGCACCGCTATCTCGAGGGCAAGAATATCGTTCTGCTCTTCCAGAAGACCTCTACTCGTACCCGCTGCGCCTTCGAGGTCGGCGGCATGGATCTGGGCATGGGCGTCACCTACCTCGATCCGGGTTCGTCGCAGATGGGCAAGAAGGAGTCCATCGAGGACACCGCCCGTGTTCTCGGCCGCATGTATGACGGCATCGAGTTCCGTGGCTTTGCCCAGGACGACGTCGAGGAGCTCGCTGCTAAGTCCGGCGTGCCCGTGTGGAACGGCCTGACCACCGAGTGGCATCCCACCCAGATGCTCGCCGACATCCTGACCGTCCAGGAGAACTTCAACTACGACATCAAGGGCAAGACCCTCGTCTTCATGGGCGACTGCAAGAACAACGTCGCTCGCTCCCTGATGGTTGTCTGCTCCAAGCTCGGCATGAACTTCGTGGCCTGCGGCCCCGAGGAGTGCATGCCCGCCGACGACGTCATCGAGGCCTGCAAGCCCATCGCCGAGGCCAATGGCTGCACCATCAAGCTGACCACCGACGTCAAGGACGGCGTCACCGGTGCCGACGTTATCTACA
The DNA here is from genome assembly GCA_958441355.1 of uncultured Collinsella sp. Taxonomy (GTDB): domain Bacteria; phylum Actinomycetota; class Coriobacteriia; order Coriobacteriales; family Coriobacteriaceae; genus Collinsella. The sequence continues at coordinate 12,110 of CAUCCR010000020.1, forward strand.
CCGACGTGTGGGTCTCCATGGGCGAGCCCGACGAGGTCTGGGCCGAGCGCATCGCTCAGCTCACCCCGTATCGTGTTACCTCCGAGGTCATGGCTATGGCCAACCCGGGCGCCATCTTCCTGCACTGCCTGCCCAGCTTCCACGACACCAACACCACCATTGGCGCCGAGAAGTGCGAGCAGTTCGGCATCACCGAGCAGGAGGTCACCGACGAGGTCTTCGAGAGCCCCGCTTCCAAGGTCTTCGACGAGGCCGAGAACCGCATGCACACCATTAAGGCTGTCATGTACGCCACGCTCAAGTAAGAGCATCTAGCATCTCGCTCGGGGTGTATTGCTGCACACCCCGAGCGGTTTTATCTGGTAATAATCTCGCATCAAGCGGCAGGCACGGCACGGAAGAGCCGCTTCTGGCGAGATCAGTAAATGATTTATGAAGGGGGGATGAGAACTATGACTGAGACCGCTAAGAAAAAGCGCGGTATGCCTTCATCGTTCACCATTCTTCTTGCTCTGCTGGCAATTGTCGCAGTGATTACCGTTATCGTCTCCGGCACGTCCGGCGGCGCGGTTACTGCCGCCCGTCTGAGCGATTTCTGCACCGCCCCGATTAACGGCTTCGCTGACGCTCTGCCCGTCTGCCTCTTCGTTATGATCCTGGGCGGCTTCCTCGGCATGATGACCGAGACCGGCGCTCTGGACAACGGCATCGCCGTTCTGGTGCAGAAGCTTAAGGGCAACGAGATTATGCTCATTCCCGTGCTGATGCTCATCTTCTCCCTCGGTGGTACCACCTATGGTATGTGCGAGGAGACCGTTCCCTTCTACGCCCTGCTCGCCGCTACCATGATGGCTGCTGGCTTCGACCCCATGGTCGGTGCCGCTACCGTCCTGCTCGGCGCTGGCTGCGGCTGCCTGGGCTCCACGGTTAACCCGTTCGCCGTCGGCGCTGCCGTCGACGCTCTGACCGGCGTTGGCATTGAGGTCAACCAGTCCATCATCATCGGCCTCGGTGCCGTCCTGTGGATTGTCACTACCGCTATGTCCATCTTCTTCGTGATGAGCTACGCCAAGAAGGTCAAGGCTGACAAGGGTTCCACCATCCTGTCGATGCAGGAGCTCAAGGACGCCGAAGAGGCTCACGGCAAGGCTGCTTCCGAGGTCCACAAGGAGGTCAAGCTCACCGGTCGTCAGAAGGGTGTTCTGATCGCCTTCGCCTTCACCTTCGTCGTCATGATCGTCGGCTTCATTCCGCTGGCCGACCTCAACGAGGGCGTCGCCAACTTCTTCGACGCTGGCGCTGTCTACGACGCCGACGGTAACGCCGTCGTCCAGGGCTGGTCTGCCCTGATCACCGGCCTGCCCATTGGCCAGTGGTACTTCGACGAGGCTTCCACCTGGTTCTTCCTCATGGCCGTCCTGATCGGTATCATCGGTGGCCTGTCCGAGAAGCAGATCGTTAACACCTTCATCACCGGCGCTGCCGACATGATGTCCGTTGTTCTCGTCATCGCCCTCGCCCGTGGTATCTCCGTCCTCATGGCTAACACCGGCCTCGATGTCTTCGTCCTCGACGCTGCCGCCAATGCCCTGGCTGGCCTGTCCGGCGTGATCTTCGCTCCCATGAGCTTCCTGGTCTACTTCGGCCTGTCCTTCCTGATCCCCTCGACCTCCGGTATGGCCACCGTCTCCATGCCCATCATGGGACCGCTGGCTGTTAAGCTCGGCTTCTCGCCTGAGGTCATGGTCATGATCTTCTCCGCCGCCATCGGTGTCGTGAACCTTTTCACCCCGACCTCCGGCGCCATCATGGGCGGTCTCGCCCTGGCCAAGATCGAGTGGACGACCTGGCTCAAGTTTGCCCTTAAGCTCATCGTCGCGCTCTCTGTCGTCTGCGCCATCATCCTGACCGTCGCCTGCGTGTTGATCTAAGTACCCAACGGGTACCCCACGGAAACCTTGACGATCCTGTAGAGGATCACCTGGTCATCGTCTGTCCGGTGGGGTAAACCCACCGGTAGACTCCTACCTTTAGCCCCCTTCCGTTCCGTGCGCGGGAGGGGGCGCTCTTGTGTTCCGGCGTTTTACCAAACGCCGGAACCACTCGACGCTGCAAGCCCGCCAGAGCGGCAATCTGACGTTCAATCGTCGGGCATGGCCAAAAGGCCTATGCCCTCCTCTTTCACGTCACCTTGCTCGCTCTGGCGGGCTTTCGCTGACTTTTGCCCCACCTGCGGCGCTGCCATTGTTGCTGCAGGGGGACAGCTTGCTCGTTCTGGTGCCTGTTCGCTGTCCGTTCTCTGCCCGCAACGTTTCTGCTGTTGGTGCAAAGGGGTCAGATTACTTTGCGCCAAAAGGGGAAGTTGCGGTGGAATAGTTCCTGTTTGGCCGTCTTGAGGGGTTAAACGGGAACTATTTCACCGCAACTTATCGATGGCGTGTTTGGTTGGTGCCAGTTGATTGCTTGGGCGTTGGGGAGGGTCTGCTCCGTTATAATCGCCTAGAACATTAAATGGAAACGGGACGGGAGCCATATATGCGCCAGGGTTTCGACAACGCGAAGTATATCGAGCTGCAGGCTGCTCACATTAAGGAGCGCATCTCGCAGTTTGGTGGCAAGCTCTATTTGGAGTTTGGCGGTAAGCTGTTCGATGACTATCATGCGAGCCGCGTGCTGCCGGGTTTTGAACCGGACAGCAAGTTCCGCATGCTCAAGAGCATCGCCGACGATGTCGAGGTTATCATCGCGATCAACGCGAACCACATCGAGAAAAACAAGGCTCGTGGTGACCTCGGCATTACCTATGACGAGGATGTGCTGCGCCTGGTTGACCTGTTCCGCGGCAACGGCTTTGCTGTCGCGGCTGTGGTCATCACCCAGTACGCCGGCCAGCCTGCTGCCGATGTGTTCCGCAACCGCCTGAACGCGCTCGGTATTCCCGCCAAGCTGCACTATCCCATCGAGGGGTATCCGCACGATGTCGATCTGATCGTGTCCGACGATGGCTACGGCAAGAATGAGTTTGTCGAGACCACCCGACCGCTCGTCGTGGTCACTGCCCCCGGTCCTGGCTCGGGCAAGCTTGCCACCTGCCTGTCTCAGCTCTATCACGAGCACAAGCATGGCACGGCCGCCGGCTATGCCAAGTTCGAGACCTTCCCGGTCTGGAACCTTCCCCTCACGCATCCGGTCAACATCGCCTACGAGGCGGCCACGGCGGACCTCGACGATGCCAATATCATCGACTCCTTCCACCTTGAGGCCTATAACAAGACCACGGTCAACTACAACCGCGACGTCGAGGCCTTCCCGGTGGTCCGTGCTCTGATGGAAAAGATCCTGGGCAAGAGCCCCTACCAGAGTCCTACGGACATGGGCGTCAATATGGTCGGCTTTGCCATCACCGATGACGATGCCTGCCGCGACGCTTCCAAGATGGAGATCGTCCGCCGCTACTTTACCGCGGTCGAAAATGTGCGCCGTACCGGCGTGGGCGATGAGCAAGTCGACCGTCTCAAGATCATTATGAAGAAAGCCGGCATCGATAAGAACTACTCACCGGCGCGCTCGGCGGCCCTCACCAGGGAGCAGCTGACGGGTGGTCCCGTGGGTGCCATGGTTATGCCCGATGGCTCCGTGGTGACCGGCAAGACTTCCACGCGCCTGGGCGCTGCGAGCTCGCTCATCATGAATGCACTTAAGCATGTCTCGGGCGTCGACCTTGAGCTCGAGGTCATTAGCGATGAAGCGATCGAGCCCATCAGCAAGCTCAAGACGCATTTCCTGGGCAGCAAAAACCCGCGCCTCCACACCGACGAGACGCTTATGGCGCTGTCGATCACCTCGGCCACGAGTGAGACGGCCGCTCGCGTCCTTTCGGGCCTGGAGCAGCTGCGCGGTTGCGATGCCTTCTTTAGCGTGATTATCTCGCCGACGGACGAGACGGTACTGCGCAAACTGGGTATCAACGTGTGCTGCGAGCCCAAGTTTGAGCGCCGCGGTTTCTTCCATCGCTAAGTTTGAAGCACCGCGGTAATTGCATTGCATTTTGGCCGTATCGGGTTAGCGCCCGGTACGGCTTTTTGATCAATAAAGCGCCTATTTCGGCGAAAAATAGCTGTTTACCTGCCTAGAAACAATTTGAGCGGTATACAATAACCGTAACTGTTTCATCCTTAGCGGGATGCCGCATGATGGATATTACCTGCCATCGTGAGGTGTGTCGGTCGCGCACGGCGCGTTAGATGCTCGTGCTCGGTTTGAGGAGGCTGCTATGGCGGGCAAGGGTCGTGCGAGTGTCAACGATATGAAGCGTGTCGAGGTGCTGGTGTTGATGGAGATCGACCAGCAAACCGAAGACAATGGCGGGCCGTATGGTTTCTCGCGCAAAACGCTTGCCGAGCGCGTGGGGGTTTCGCCGTATCGTGCCCGCGCCGCAATCGATCGCTTGGATTCCGAAGGCATGATTGATGTCGTCTCGCGTTATAGCGACGACGGCGGTCAGCTTGCAAATGGCATTTGCCTCACCGAACGTGGCGAGTGGTATCTTGAGGGCGTCCGTACCGGCATGCTCGTTCAAGAAATGCTTGAGGACGAGGTTGCTGATCGATAGCAGCATGTAACCCTTGCCATAGCGACGCCGCCTGGGAAACCGGGCGGCGTTTTGTTTCAAGATTGAGAAATGCAATCGCACGCGAGAAAAATTGCGAACGGTCCGCGGCGCGAGTATTACAATGAAGACCCGTAAGATGTGGATAAACAACTTCTACGGGAAGCGCAGGTAACTCAATATGACCAAGCATGTGTTCGTAACCGGTGGCGTGGTTTCGTCCCTGGGCAAGGGTATCACCGCGGCCTCGCTGGGCCGTCTGCTCAAGTCGCGTGGCTACAAAGTAACGATGCAGAAGGCCGATCCGTATCTGAACGTCGACCCCGGTACCATGAGCCCCTTCCAGCATGGTGAGGTCTTCGTTACCGAGGATGGTTACGAGTCCGACCTGGACCTGGGTCATTACGAGCGCTTTATTGATGAGAACCTGACCCGCGATTCCAACTTTACGACCGGCGCCATCTATAAGAGCTTGATCGCCCGCGAGCGTCGCGGCGACTTTTTGGGCGGTACCGTGCAGGTGATTCCTCACGTCACCAATGCCATTAAGGACAAGTTCCGCCGCATCGAGGAGCAGACCGGCTCCGATGTAGTCATCACCGAGCTGGGCGGCACGATCGGCGACATCGAGTCCCAACCGTTTGTCGAGGCCATCCGTCAGTACCGCAAGGAGGCCGGCCCCGAGAACGTCTGCTACATCCACGTGTCACTCGTTCCCTATATCGCCGCCGCGCACGAGGTCAAGACCAGGCCCACGCAGCATTCCGTCAAGGAGCTCCGCAGCTTTGGCACCCAGCCCGATATCACCGTGCTGCGCTCC
>CAUCCR010000021.1:0-17416 GCA_958441355.1 uncultured Collinsella sp.
GCCGGGCTCATAACCCGGAGGTCGTAGGTTCAAATCCTGCCCCCGCGACCAAGAACTTGCAGCTCGTCGGCCTAGCCGGCGAGCTTTTTTGTTATTTCGGGACCGTGTTTTCGGTCCAATTCTCGGCCTCTCAAACAAAATCTCGATCTGTAACATCTAGACCCGATTTAGGCGGCTAGGTGTTACAGATCGAGAAAAACCCGCTGTTGGGCTCATCCCATCCACCTGCCGCTACCTGCTGTCCGCCGATTTCCGTTGCGCTGCTGTATTCCCATGCCATATCCTCTAGATAACTACGCGGCATCATCGCCGCCGCGCCTACAAGAGAGGAATGTCCATGACCACACCTGCATCCAAGCTGCTCCAGCCCATTACGGTTGGCCCCCTTGAGCTCAAGAACCGCATTATGTTTCCGCCGCTGACCACCGGCTACGAGGAGCGCGACGGCTCCATTGGCAAGCGCAGCCTGGCTTTTTACGAGCGCTTGGCCCGTGGCGGCGTGAGCTACATCGTCATCGGCGACGTCGCTCCCGTCATGACCGCAAGCCCCACGCCCAAGCTGGCAACCGACGCCCAGATCCCCACGTTTAAGGCGCTGGCCGATGCCGTCCACAAGCACGGCGCCAAGGTCGCGCTGCAGCTGTTCCACCCCGAGTACGATGTGCCCGGTGTCGGCCGCATGGTCATGGGCTCCATGGCTGCCGCCAAGGCCGCGCAGGAGGCCAAGGCCGCCGGCGACGAGGAGACCTTTGCCGCCAAGATGGCCGAGTCCAACGAGATCCGCAACCAGGCCTACGCCAAGCTGCATCACGACATGCAGCACTTTGTGAACGAGGCGAGCGTAGAGCAACTCACCCAGATCAAGGAGGCCATCGCTGCCTCGGCCGCCCGTGCGCAGCAGGCCGGCATCGACGCCATCGAGGTCCACGGCGATCGTCTGGTGGGTTCGCTGTGCTCGGCCATCCTCAACCAGCGCACCGACGAGTACGGTGGTTCGTTCGAGAACCGCGTTCGCTACGCGCTGGAGGTCGTCGCCGCCATTAAGGAGGCCGCGCCGCAGCTGATGGTGGAGTACAAGCTCCCCGTGATCATGGAGAACCCCGACGGCACGCCGCGCGGCAAGGGTGGCCTGCAGCCCGACGAGGCCTGCGAGTTCGCCAAGCTGCTCGAGGGTGCGGGCATCGATATGATTCAGGTCGCACAGGCCAACCACACCGGCAACATGGGCGACACCATTCCGCCCATGGGTGCCATGCCCTACAACTGGACGCTGCCCGTGGCCGAGCGCGTCAAGGCCCTGGTCTCCGTGCCGGTGGCAACCGTGGGCCGCGTGGTTTCGGTCGAGGCCGGCGAGAAGATTCTGGAAGATGGCGCCGCCGACATCATCGCCTATGGCCGCTCGCTCATGTGCGACCCCGACATTGCGCTGAAGGCCGCCACGGGTGAGCCCATCCGCGAGTGCCTCAACTGCAACAAGGGCTGCGTCGATGCGATTCAAAACCGCAAGTACATCTCGTGCGTGCTCAATGCCGAGAATGGCGATGAGGCAACCATCGCCATTAAGCCGGGCGAGGGCGACAAGAAGATCGCCGTGGTGGGCGGCGGCATCGCCGGTCTGGAGGCCGCGCGCGTGGCGGCCAAGCGCGGCTACGACGTGACCGTCTACGAGGCGAGCGATCATCTGGGCGGCCAGATTGTGCTGGCGGCCGCGCCTCCGCGCAAGGACGAGATCATGCGCTCGGTCGAGTACTACGAGAAGATTCTGCCCGGCCTGGGCGTGAAGGTCGAGCTCAACCATGCCGCTACCGCTGAGGACCTCAACGCCGCCGACGCTGCGATTGTGGCCGTGGGCGCACACGACGTGGTCATCCCCGTTCCGGGTGCCGATTCGGAGAAGGTCGTCTCGAGCTGGGACGTGCTGGCCGGCAAGGTGGAGCTCAGCGGCCGCGTCGCCGTCATTGGCGGCGGCCTGGTGGGCACCGAGACTGCCGAGTACCTGCTGCAGCACGGCTGCGAGGTGGCGATCGTGGAGATGCTCGACAAGATTGCCGCAGGCGAGTCCGAGACCATTCTGCCGCTGATTATGAGCGACTTTGCAGAGCACAACGTGGAGCAGCATGTTAAGACCCGCCTGACCGCCATTACCGACGAAGGCGTGGAGGCTGTTCGCACCACCGAGGACGGCGCCGAGGAGCCGGTGAGGATCGCCTGCGATTACGTGGTGATGGCCGTGGGCTCCAAGGCCAACGCGTTTGACCTGGATGGCGTGACGGTGCCCGTGACCTGCGTGGGCGACTGCTCGGGTGAGCGCACCGCCGACATTGCGAGCGCCATTCGCACGGCGTATCACGCGGCCAACGAGCTGTAGTTGAACATCGCGGCCAGGCGGGGCGGTAGCACGGATCCGCCTCGCCCGGCTGTGTCCCGTCGGGTGTCAACCGGTGCGGGGCCTGCAAGCGCAGCAGGTCCCGCCCTTTTTGTTTTGCTCCGGTGGATGGCAATGCGAGGTAATCATGAGGAGTGAGGACGTCTACTGCCTTGCAGATCACTCAAAAATATTGGGGGAGGGGTTAATAACTATATCCTCTATACCAAAGGACATAAAGAGATGCCAATTTTGTTGACAAGCGAATGACGATTAGCTGCGAGTCAGCTACCAGCGTAAATAATCGATAAAGAAATGTCGTAATTTGGTGCCAAATGCCCAGATAACGCCGCGTCTATTTTAATTAACTGCTTTGAGCAAACAGTAAAATGCTACTATCTAACTTGCACGTAAGAAAGCAGATTAACGGCTAAGGCTAAGAAGTGGCAGGTATGTCGGAAGCAACTAGGACTCGCACGCATGCGCCCGAGGTTAGGCAGCGCGCCGTCGAGATCCTCCAAGAGGGGGTCGGTCATCGCGCTCTCGCCGCGGAGCTTGGCATTCCCCAGGCCACGGCTCGTCAGTGGGCCCGCGCGTATGCCGTGGGCGGTGCCGACGCCGTTCTCAATGCCGGCTCGCATCATCACACCTATTCGTACGACGTAAAGGCCGCTGTGGTTAAGGACCGTCTGGAAAACGGCTTGACGGTTCGCGAGGCCATGATCAAGCACAAGATTCCCAGCGAGTCTTCGGTCAAGGCTTGGTGCCGTCAGTACCGCGAGAGCGGTGAGTCCGCACTGGTCGATAAGCCGCGCGGTCGCAAGCCGCGCGTTAAAAAGGCGGAATAGCAAACGGGATGGTGCGCCCACAGGGGCGCATTTTTCTTGCCGCCCCTCTACTCCAATGCGGACGTACCCTTGCCCCGTACGTCTAAAACTCCCCAGTTGACCGAAAACCTACCGCCGCTACTCCTCAATTGAGCTATAACGTTAAACAATTGCAGCGTTTTTGCATGGGGGAGTGATGGTATGACGCTACTGTATTTCCTTACCCTGTTTCCGCTGGTACCGGCGCTGGGCATGCTGTTCGCGTGCGGCGACCGCGCCCGCGATGCGGTGGGGCTCATAGGTTCCGGCATTATTATGGCGGTGACAGTTGTAGTCGCCGTCATGTTTTTTGGCATGGGTCCGCAGAGCTTTGAGGTTGCCCCCGGCACCTCGTCTACGCTCTCGATCATCAGCTCCGCCATCGACGTGATTCTGTGCGCCGTCATCCTGTACAACGCGTACAAATATAGGAACGCGCTTACCGGTGTGCTCGGCGTAGTACAGCTAGTGGGCTCCGTTGCCTTTGCAGCCATGACGCTGCCCGCGGCCGAAGCCGTCACGGCGACGCCGCTCTACCTGGACTACATGAGCGTGATCATGGTCCTCGCCGTCGGTATCGTCGGCAGTCTAATCTGCGTGTATGCCCTGGGTTACATGAAGGACTTCCAGGCCCATGACGAGCACGAGGCCGCGCTGCGCGGGCAGACCGCGCCCGACCGTCGCCCGCAGTTCCTGGCGCTTATGTTCCTGTTCCTCTCGGCCATGTTCGTTATCGTGACGAGCGACAACCTTGAGTGGCTGTTCTGCGGCTGGGAAATCACCACCGTGTGCTCGTTCCTTATGATTGGCTACACGCGCACGCCCGAGGCCATTAAAAACGCCTTTACCCAGATCATCCTCAACATGCTGGGCGGCATCGCGTTTTTGGCCGGACTCATGTACCTGCACGTGAACGGCATGCCGCTGACCATCTCGGGCATGATTGAGCTTTCCGGCGCCGGAACCGCGCAGTCCGCGCTGCTGGTCATGCCGGTCATCCTGTTGTCGCTCGCCGCGCTCACCAAGGCCGCACAGATGCCGTTCCACACTTGGCTGTTGGGTGCCATGGTTGCCCCCACGCCCACGAGCGCCCTGCTGCACTCGTCAACCATGGTCAAAGCCGGCGTGTTCCTGATGGTCAAGCTGAGCCCGCTCTATGCCATCTATCCCGTGACCGGCTTTATGGTCACGAGCGTGGGCGCCATCACGTTTTTGCTCGCTGCCCTTATGGCCATCTCGCAGAGCAATGCCAAGCGCGTGCTCGCGTACTCCACCATTTCCAACTTGGGCCTCATCAGTGCTTGCTTGGGTGTCGGCGCGCCCGAGGCCGTATGGGCGGCCATCTTCCTGATCCTGTTCCACACGGTGGCAAAGTCGCTGCTGTTCCTGTGCGTGGGCACGGCCGAGCATCATATCGGCAGCCGCAATATCGAGGACATGGACGGTATGTTCAGCCGCATGCCGCACCTGACGCGCCTGATGATGCTGGGCATCATGGGCATGTTTGTGGCGCCGTTTGGCATGCTCGTGTCCAAGTGGGGCGCTCTGGTGGCGTTCGCGCAGACCGGCAACGTGCTCATGATCATGGTGCTTGCCTTTGGCTCGGCCGCGACGTTCTTCTTCTGGGGCAAGTGGCTTGCCAAGCTTTCGGGCGTCGACCCCACGGCTCAAAACGTTGAGGTCAATGTCCATAAGACCGAATGGATGGCCCTCAACACCATCGCCGCGCTGCTGATTCTGTGCTGCGTGGCGTTCCCGGTTATCTCGAGCGGTCTGGTGTCGCCTTACTTGGCCATGGTGTTTGGCCGCATGCCGTACGTTATTGGCAAGGACGCCATGTACCTGATGGTGGTTATCGTGGCGTTTATCGCCGTGGTGCTGCTGACTTCATTCCGAGTGAGCAACAAACCGCATGTAAACGTATATCTTTCGGGCGTGGGAACCGACAAATATCGCCATTTCCGCGGCTCGATGGGGCACGAGGTGAAGGCCGAAAAGCGCAATTGGTACTCGGAGGATGCCCTTGGCGAGAAGCGTATTGGCCCCGCGGGTAGCGTCGTGTGCTGCAGCATCATCTTGTTTGCGCTGCTGTGTTGCGCGTGGATTGGGCCCGAGCGGCTTGCCATGAGCGCGCCCTCGGTGCTGCGCGGCAAGTATTTTGAAGGCTCGGGTGTCGTGGGCATATTTATTGGCACCGTGGCGTTTGCCCTGCTGGCGCCGCTTGTGGGTGGCATGATCGACGGCATCGACCGCAAGCTGTCCGCCCGCATGCAGGGCCGCGTGGGCCCGCGCCTGCTGCAGCCCTTCTACGACGTTGCCAAGCTGCTGCGCAAGGCCCCCGCCAGCGTAAACACCATGGACGATACCTATATGGCGTGCGCGCTCATCTTTACCGTGGTGGGCGGCGGCATCTTTGTGTCGGGCTCTAACACGCTACTGTGCGCTTTTATGGTGACGCTCGCCGCGATCTTTGTGGTGCTGGCGTCCGCCTCGACGCAAAGCCCGTTTGCCCAGGTTGGCGCCGATCGTGAGTTACTGCAGGTTATGAGTTACGAGCCCGCCGTTTTGCTGATGAGCGTGGGCCTGTACCTTGCCACCGACAGCTTTGATTCCATCGCCGTGACGGGGCAGTCGGTCCCCATCATCGTGCACAGCGCGCCCATTTTCCTCGCGTTGCTCGCGGTGCTTACCATCAAGCTGCGCAAGTCGCCGTTTGACCTTTCGTACTCGCATCATGCGCATCAGGAGATCGTCCAGGGCGTCGCCACCGAGATGAGCGGCGGCACGCTGGCCAAGATGACCCTTATGCACTGGTGCGAGACCGTGCTGTTTTTGATGTGGGTGGGCATGTTCTTTGTCTGGGACAACCCCGTGAGCTGGGTTGTAGCCCTGGTCGTGATGGCCGCGACGTATTTTGTCGAGGTCCTGATCGACAACACCTTCGCACGCAGCACCTGGCGCAGCTGCTTTAGGCTCGGATGGGGCGTGGCGCTGGTGTTTGGCCTGCTCAACCTTATGCCCATCCTCGTCGACGTGTTTATTTAGGAGGCGGCATCCATGGATCATAAAATGTCGCGCTCGCCGTGGGTCATTCATTACGACGGCTCGAGCTGCAACGGATGCGATATCGAGGTGCTGGCCTCGCTCACGCCGCTGTTCGATGCGGAGCGCTTTGGCGTGGTCAACACCGGCAACCCCAAGCATGCGGATATCTTTTTGGTGACGGGGTCGGTCAATGCCCAGAACCTGCCCGTCGTGCGCCAGATCTACAGCCAGATGCTCGAGCCCAAGTGCGTGGTGGCGTGCGGCATTTGCGCGTGTTCGGGCGGCGTATTCCGCGATGCCTATAACGTGATCGGCGGCGTGGACCGCGCGATTCCCGTGGACGTGTATGCGCCCGGGTGCGCCATTCGTCCCGAGACCGTGATCGATGCCATCGTGGAGGCGTGCGGCATCCTTGATCAGAAGGAGGCCGTGATGCGCGCCGGCGGTGACCCGCTTACCGTGGGCGGCGCTGCTACCTGGGATGGCGGCGTCGAGTTGGGCGAGGACGGGTTCGTGGCTGCAGCTGGGGCCGGGGCTGACGGTGCCGGTGACGCGCCTGCCGAGAAACCCGCAGCGCCCGTCGCTGCAAAGGAGGCCGAGTAATGCAAAAGGCTATCTATGCCACCGTTGGGATCGACGAGCTTCTGTCGCATGTCCAGGCGCTCAAGGGCGTCGGCGCGCGCTTTGTGCAAATGCACGCCGAGCGCTGTGTGGACGACGGATCGTATCGCCTGGTCTATACGTTTATCAACGTTCGTGCTGCTCAGGAGCATATTGCGCAGGACGGCAGCTATGCGATCGAGAACCTGGTGGTTGAGGGAATTGATCAGTACCAGGAGATTCCGTCCATCAGCTCGTACTATCCGGCGGTGTTCCCGTTTGAAAATGAGGCCCACGACCTATTTGGTCTTGCCATCACCGACATGCAGGTTGACTTTAACGGCTTTTTCTACCAGGTCTCGACCGCCGAGCCCATGAGTGTAATCACGCCCGAGGTAAAGGCCGCACGCGAGAAGGCCATGAAGGTCCGTGCCGCCGCCGAGGCCAAGGCGCGCAAAGCCGCGGCCGAAAAGGCCGCCGCGGTTGCGGCTGCTGCAGGGGAGGGTGCTGTGAGCGCCGGCGACGCCGCGGGCGCCGCTGCTCAGCCCGCTGCGGCTGCCGGCTCCGATACTCAGGACGATGAAGCTGCTGCGAGGGCCGCGCTCAAGGCTGCCGAGATGGAGGCAAAGCTCGCCGCCATGGATCCCGAGAAAGCGGCCAAGGTCCGCGCGGCGCTTGCCGCCAAGGCCGCCCGCGACAAGCAGAAAAAGGAGGCGTAAGGTCCATGGCACATCGCTCCGTTATTCCGTTTGGCCCGCAGCACCCGGTGCTGCCCGAGCCGCTTCATCTGGACCTGGTGATTGAGGACGACCGCGTCATCGAGGCAATTCCGCAGATCGGCTTTGTGCACCGCGGGCTCGAGAAGCTCACCGAAAAGCGCGACATGCATCAGTTTGGCTACATCGCCGAGCGCATCTGCGGCATTTGCGCCGTGGGCCACAGCTACGGCTATGCCAGCGCCTGCGAGCGCATGCTCGAAATCGAGGTGCCCGACCGCGTGCAGTATATCCGCACCATTCTGCACGAGCTTTCGCGCATCCACTCGCATCTGCTGTGGCTGGGCCTGCTCGCCGATGCCTTTGGCTTCGAGGCACTGTTCTATCGTTCGTGGACTCTGCGCGAGCAGATTCTCAAGATCTTTGAGAGCACTTGCGGCGGCCGCGTGATTCTGTCGATTAATGAGATCGGCGGCCTTAAGCACGATATCGAGGACTCCGAGCTGGCGGGCATTGTCGAGACGCTTGACGCCATGCGCCCCGACTACGAGGCTCTGGTGCATACGTTTTTGGACGATGCCAGCTGCGGCGAGCGCCTGCATGGCGTGGGCGTGATTAGCGAGAAGGATGCGCTGAATCTGTCGATGGTCGGCCCGTTCGGTCGCGCCTCGGGCGTGGATTACGACGTGCGCATGTTCGGCGACGGCGCCTATGCGGATCTGGCTGCGTTTGAGCCCATCGTTGCTACCGATGGCGATTGCTATGCCCGCTGCCAGGTGCGCTGTGCCGAGGTCACGCAGGCCATGGACATCATCGAGGAGCTTGTGGGCAAGATCCCGCACGACGGCATCGGCGGGCGCACCAAGCTCGCGCCGGCCGACGGCGCGCGTGGCGAGGTTGTGATTGAGCAGCCGCGTGGCGAGGCGTATTACTATGTGCGCGGCAACGGCACCAAGAACCTGGATCGCTTCCGCGTGCGCACGCCGACGTCGCAGAACCTGGCGGGTCTGACACATGCGCTGCAGGGCGTGCTCCTTGCCAACGTGCCCATGATTATCCTGACCATCGACCCCTGTATTAGCTGCACGGAAAGGTAGGCGCGGCATGAGTTTGCTGACATTTGCCAAGACAGCCTTGGGTTCTATGGTCAAGCAGCCGGTCACGGTGTGCTATCCGCAGGAGAAGCTGACGGCTCCCGAGCGCCTGCGCGGGCATATCGTCAACGACATGGACGTGTGCATTTGCTGCGGTATGTGCGCGCGTCGCTGTCCGGCGGGCGCGCTCGCGGTCGATCGCAAGGGTGGAACGTGGTCGATCGACCCGTATGCCTGCGTGGTGTGCGGTGAGTGCATCGAGAGCTGCCCCAAGCACTGCCTGACTATGGACACCGCCCGCACCCCAGTCGCAGCGGACAAGACTCCCACAGTAGAAACCAAGCCGGAATAGCGCTGGAATAGGGGCCGGTGGGGCAAAAATGCCCCACCGGCCCCGCGCTTAAACGCGCGGTGGAGCCGCCGCGAACAAAACTATGCCGGATTACGGGGCTGGATAGCGAACCTCCGACCATACAGAAAATCCCAAAAACAAAACCGCAGGTAGACTGCTTGCCGTTTTTCAAAAAAAGGCTGTATGGATGAGGACTCCGACTTTAGCCCCGTAATCCGGCATAGTTTTGAAATAGCACCATATCCGTAGCAGCCCTTGATCTCCCGTGGACAGAGGGAAACGGATCATTTTTGCCTCACGAGGGCTGCCGCGTGACCCGTCTGCCACGAAATGGGCCTATCTACTACGTTTAGGCGGCAGTCCTCGACCACGTCAAGTAATGCGAAATGAAAACCGCAGGTAGAACGCTTGCGGTTTTTCATGAAAAGCGGCTATGGTCGGGGGTATCGAGTCAAACGTAGTAGATGGCCCGATTTCGTGGCGAGTGTTACCAACTGATCCCCCGGGGACGGAGGAAAACGGATCATTTTGACCTGTTGGCTCCGAGTCGCATCCGTTTTCCTGCGAAAACTCTCGTGTCTCAACTTTGGTGAGACATTTGTCTCACGCCCAAAATCAAATCTGGAACGTGTGTCACCTGCCCTAATTGTGTCTCATTTCGTAACTTTAGGCTGATGCAAGGTCTGAGACCGCGAGAAGGGAGACACGATGGGTAAGTACACGAGGGGTCTCTTGGCGGTGATACTGGCCGTAGTGCTGGTGTTGCCAGCCGCAGCATTCGCCATGCTGCCCGAGGCCAACGCCAGGTCCAGCACAGGAATGGACGGACCGATAATGACCGGAAAGGTCGCCGACCCCGACACCAGCGGTCGCTGGGAAATCTGGGCGGCAGGCCACGGTGGCAATAAGGTAACGACCCAAAACGTCGGTCGAATCTGGACCGACAAGACGGTCAAGGCAACCGAGGAAAACGAAGAGTCGGACTTTTTGACCACGCTTTCGGCGATGTCCTCGACGTCTAATTCAACCGTGACGGTTACCACGCCGCTCGACATCGTGATGGTGCTGGATGCCTCTGGCTCGATGGATCATGAGATGGGCGGTGGAGATCCCACCAGGCGCATCGATGCGCTGGAGAGCGCTGCCAGCAGCTTCATCGACGCCATTGCCAAACAAAACGAGGGCATCGAGGGCGTGGATAGGCAGCATAAGGTTGCTATCGTTAAGTTTGCGGGCAAGACGTCCAACAATATCGGCAACGAGACGTATCGTGACGGAGGATACACCTACAATTACACACAGGTTATGAAAGACCTGACCGATTGCTCCGGCGGCAACGTGAAAGCTCTTAAGCATAGGATTGCCCAGATTACACCCGCTGGTGCAACGCGCGCCGACAATGGTCTGCAGCTGGCAGAGGGTATCACTTCTGGTCGCGCGGACGCCAAGAAGATTGTTGTGTTCTTTACCGACGGCACGCCAACGAAAATTGACAAGTTTGATCCTACGGTTGCTAACGCTGCCGTGGCGGCTGCCAAGAACATGAAGGACAGCAAGGCCACCGTTTATACTATCGGCATCTTTGATGGCGCGGATCCCAGCGCTGGTATCCAGGATTCGGGAAAAAGCCAAAAAGAGAACAAGTTCATGCAGGCCGTTTCGAGCAACTACCCCAATGCCACGGCATGGGATACTCATGGTGCACGCGCGGAAAACGCCGACTACTACAAGTCGGCGACCAATGCCGAAGAGCTCAAGAAGGTTTTCGACGACATCTCGCAGGCCATCACATCGGAGGCGCCTTATCCGACCGAAATCCATAAGGGCTACGACGAGACCAAGTCCGGCTACATCACGTTTACCGACGAGCTGGGCGACTTTATGCAGGTCGACAGCTTCACCGAGGTCGTCATCAACGGCACGCCGTTTACCAATCCGAGCAAGACGGTCAACAAAGAAACCAAGACCGATACGTACGAGTTCGATGGCAAGGCAAAAGACCTGCTCATTACCGCGCAGCGTGCCGGCGACGACAATCCCCAGAAGGGCGATATCGTAACGGTCAACATTCCCGCGTCGTTGATTCCGCTGAGTCACTTTAAGACCGTAGACGGCAAGCTTTCGGTCGATACCGTTAAGCCCATCCAGGTGAAGTATGCCTCGAGCGTGAAGAAGGTCGCACTCGACAACCTGTTTACGCCCGAGAAGGTAACGGGGCTCAAGGATTACATCGAGAGCAATACGGCTGTTGCCAACGGCACCAAGACCGTGAGCTTCTACGCGAACAAGTGGAGCGGTGGTGCGTTGGGCGATACGGTTGCGACCTTTGAGCCGGCCGACACCAACCGCTACTACTACTTCCAGAAGCAGACTCCCATTTACACGGACAAGGACTGCACACAGCCCGCAAAGAATTCACTGGCAGAGAAAGGCACCTATTACTACAAGGATGAGTTTGAGGAGCAGGGCAAGAACGGCGAGGCCAAGCCCACCACCGCCGTCATCGAGTTCATCGGTGGCGACGCTGCCAAGTTTGACGGCGCTATAGTTGCCGACAAGGACGGAAACCTGTCGTTTAGCGTGGGAACCGCGCGCCTGGCCTTTATCGATGAGCTCCACACCACCAAGAAGAGCGTGGGCGGCAACAACACCGGCACCGCGACCGACGTTCTCAACCCCAAGTGGAATAACGTGTCCGCCAAGGCGACCGCGACGCATGTCAATTCCTACCTGGGCAACAACGGCAAGATCAGCTTTGCGTATGACATGATGCCGGCAATGGTGAACACCAAGGCCAGCTTTGGTCTAACCAAGGTGCTCGAGGGCCGCGCTTGGACGGATACGGACACGTTTGAGTTTGGGCTGACGTCCGAGGGCAATGCTCCGATGCCTGCGACTACGACTGCGATCGTGCACGGGGCCGACCTGGACGACAAGGGCAAGGCTGCCATCGACTTCGGCACGATTGAATACACCGAGCCTGGCACGTACGTCTACAAGGTTAGCGAAAAGCACGCCGGGACCACGATTGACGGCATTGCCTACAGCGGTAGCGTCGCGGAGATCACCGTGACGGTGACGCCCAACAAGAAGGGTGAGCTCAGCGCCGCTGTGAAGGTGGCCTGGAGTGAAGCCGAAGTGACCGAGTTCAAGAACGTCTACGCTGCGGATCCTGTTGAGTCCAGCGTTACCGACAAGATTGACGTGACCAAGTCTCTGACCGGGCGCGACCTTACGGCCGGTGAGTTCAGTTTTGAGCTGCGCGAGGTTAAGGGCGAGGACTCTGAGCTTATCGAGACCGTTGCGAACGGCGCCGACGGCAAGGTGACGTTCAGCGCCATCAAGTACACCGAGATCGGCCAGCACATCTACATGCTGCGCGAGGTCAAGGGCGACGCTGGCGGTATCACCTATGACGATACGACCTACACCATCGTGACGACCATCAGCGATAACGGCAAGGGCCAGCTGGTTGCCACGCACGAGCTGAAGGACGCCAAGGACGTCAAGAGCATCGAGTTCAAGAACGCCTACACCACGAATGCTACCGAGGCATCGCTTGTGGGCATCAAGAACCTGCAGGTCGCCGACGGCTTGATGCCGGTCGACATCAACGGCAAGTTCACCTTTACCGTGACCGGTGAAGAGGGCGCACCCATGCCCGCGAACGCGAGCGTGACCAATGATGCCAAGGGCAAGGTCGACTTTGGCAAGATCACCTTTACGCTCGACGACCTTAACAAGGCTCTGGGCGAGAAGCCCGAGAAGCGCGAGCACACCTTTACCTACACCGTGACCGAGTCCGGCGAGGTCGCTGGCGTGACCAACGACGCCAAGCCGTCGCGCGAGGTTTCCTTCACCGTGACCGATGACGGCAAGGGCAATTTGAGCGTGTCCCGCAAGCCGGACGGCAACGCGGCATTTACGTTCACCAATACCTACAGCGCGACGCCTGTCGAGACGAGCGTCACCGACCAGATTACCGCGAACAAGGTTCTGACCGGGCGTGAGCTTGCTGCCGGCGAGTTCTCCTTTGAGCTGGTCGAGGGCGACAAGGTCGTCGCCAAGGGTACCAACGCTGCTGACGGCACGATTGCCATGGACAAGATTGCCTACGACAAGCCCGGCAAGCACACCTACACGCTGCGCGAGGTCAACGGCGGAACCACCAGCAAGGGCATCACCTACAGTGACGCCAAGTACGCCATCGAGACCACCATCACGGACAATGGCGACGGTACGCTCAGTGTCACACATGTTCTGAAGGGCACCGAGCCTGCCGAGTTCAAGAACACCTACAGCGTGACCCCGCTCGATGCGGAGCTCGACTTTGGCCTGAGCAAGGCTATTGACGGCCGCGACTGGACGGATGGGGACGAGTTTAGCTTTACCATCACCGCTCCCGAGGGCGTCCCACTGCCCGATCCCGCAACCGTAACCGTGAGCAAGGGGGACGCGGAGGACGGCATTGCCGCCATCAAGTTCGGCAAGATTCACTTTGCGGCTGCCGGAACCTATAAGTACGAGATTCGCGAGAACGCGGGCAGCACGGTCGGCATGACGTATGACGCGCATGTCGCAACCGCCGAAGTGACCGTGACCGAGGACGGCGAGGGCAACCTGACCGCCAACGTCACCAAGAAGGAAAACGGGCGCTTTACCAACACATACCGCACTGAGCTCGATTACGCCGCGGCCGGCGGCCTCAAGCTCAGCAAGACCCTCTGCGGACGTCCCATGACCGAGGGTCAATTCACCTTTACCGTGACGCCCGCCGACGATGATTCGGCTCGCGCACTTGGCCTGCTGCCCGGGGCCAACAACTTCGAGTCCCCCGCAACGATAGAGGGAACGGTCGGACTGATCGACATTCTGGCTGGTCATGAGGTTAAATTTACGCAAGCTGACGCCGGCAAGACCTTCAAGTACACCGTGGCCGAAAAGAACGACGGCCAGCCCGGTTACACCTACGATGACGCCGTACGCACGGTGACGATCGCCATCGTCGACGACACCGCCGGTACGCTCACTGCTACGACGACCGTTTCCGGTGGTCCCGAGGGCACGCATGAGACGGTCCACAAGAGTGGCGAGAACAAGGTCGAGAAGGCCCTGGTGCCGTTCCACAACAGTTACAGCGCTACGACCAACACGCCTGGTGGCACCGCTGCTCAGGTCGTTGCCACCAAGACTCTGACCGGTCGCCCGATGGCCGACGGCGAGTTCTGGTTCGGCATCGCCTATCAGGGTGAGCTTGTGGCATACGAAAACCTCAAGCCCAATATCGGCGGGCACGTGAGCTTTGATACGCTGCACTACGACACCAAGATGCTTGCTAATCTTGAGGCTGCTGGGCTTGCTTATCGTACCGATAAGGACGGCAAGCTTGCCTGGACCATTAACTACACGGCCTACGAAGATTTATTCGGGCTGCCGAATGGCGTTTCCGCTACAACGTGGAGCTTTGGCTTTAAGGTTATCGTCGTCGACAACGGTGACGGTACCCTGACGGCGACGGTCGACTACGGCGGCGTCGAGCCCTTGTTCGAGAACGCCTACGGCGCCGACGCCGTGGATGCCGCGCTCACCGGTACTAAGAAGCTCCAGGTTGCCGAGGGCCTGACCCCGGCCGACATCACGGGTAAGTTCACCTTTACCGTGACCGCCGACGAGGCAGGTGCCCCGATGCCCGAGCGCACGACCGTAACCAACGACGCAGCCGGTAACGTGGACTTTGGCAAGATCCACTTTACGCTCGAGGACCTCAACCGCGCCCTGGGCGTGACGGACGATGCAACCGATAGGGCCGAGGCAGACGAAGCTGACGAGGTCGAGGCCGACGAGGCAGAGGCTGAAGAGGCCGACGCCGACGTTGATACCAACGCCGATGAGCCCAGCGACGAGTCCGAGCCCACAGCCCCCACCGCCCCGCGCTCGCACACCTTTGCCTACACGGTGACCGAGTCCGGTAGCGCCCCTGGCGTGACCAACGACGCCAACGCCACGCGCAAGGTTTCCTACACCGTGACTGACGATGGTGCCGGACATCTGAGCGTCGTGCGCGACGGCGATGACGGTGCGGCCTTCACGTTCACCAACACCTATGGCGTGACGCCCACCGATTCTTCCGTGACCGATCAGGTCAAGACGGTCAAGCGTCTGACCGGCCGCGACCTTGCAGCCGGCGAGTTCACGTTTGAGCTGCTCGAGGACGACGTGGTTGTCGCTAACGGCACCAACGACGCTAACGGCACCGTGACGCTGAGCCCGATTCGCTACGAGGCGCCCGGCACGCACACGTACACGCTGCGCGAGGCTTGCCCCAACGCGCTCGGCCTGTACAAGGGCGTCACCTATGACGGCACGACCTACACCGTCGTGACCACCGTCTCCGACAATGGTGATGGCACGCTGACCGCGGCGCACAAGCTCGAGGGAGCTACCGAGTCGGCTGGCTTTACCAACAAGTATCACGCCATGCCCACGCAGGTTTCCATCGGCGCCATCAAGGTGCTCGAGGGACGCGAGCTCAAGAAGGACGAGTTTAGCTTTAAGCTCGTTGGCGAGGACATCGAGTCTACGGTTGCCAACGATGCCGACGGCAAGATCAGCTTCGACAAGTTCGAGTACGACGAGCCCGGTACGCACGTCTACACCATCAGCGAGGTCAAGGGCGACGAGGTCGGTATGACCTACGACAAGTCCGTCTTTACCGTGACCGTCAACGTGGTCGATGACGGCGAGGGCAACCTCAAGGCGAACGTCGCCTTTACCAAGGGCGACAAGAGCGTCGAGGGTATCGTGTTCAACAACACGTACAAGAAGCCCGAGACGCCCGTACCGACGCCCGATCCCGGCACGCCCAAGACCGTGACGAATATCGTCAAGACGGTCAAGGGTTTCCTGCCCACCACGGGTGACCAGCAGGCCGCCGCTCTGCTTATGACATTTGTCATCGCCATGGCCGGCGTCGGAGCCCTGGTCTGGGGTATCCGTAGGCGCTAGGCACGTCGACAGCGCCCGGGGCCAAAAGGCCCCGGGCGGCCGGCAGGGCTAAATCCCGACCTACTCCTACCCCCAGCCGCCACGGAGGCATCTCCCTCCTCCGTGGTGGCGCTTTTGTGCGTTGGGGAGGAGGGCGCGCCACGAAACCGGCCCATCTACTACGTTTAGCCCCTTACCCCCAACCATGCCGAAAAGCGCAAAAACAAAACCGCAGGTATGGTCAGGGGTATCGAGTCAAACGTAGTAGATGGGCCGATTTCGTGGCGGGCGGTTTCGGCTGATCCATTGGGGACGGAGGAAAACGGCTCATTTTGGTCCCGCGAGGCTGGCGGAGACACTCGTGCAGGGCCGCCCGAACAAAACTATGCCGGTTTACTACGATGAATCCGAGATTCCTGACCACACCCGCATTTTTGCAAATATCGCAAGTGTTCTACCTGCGGTTTTGTAAGTGCGCAATTTGCCGTGGTCGGAGATATGCGGTTCATCGTAGTAAACCGGCATAGTTTTGAAATGGCATCAAATTGGCGGCAGCCAGCGGCTAGCCTCGCAGATAGGCGATGGCGATTTGGGTGCGGTTGCGTAGCCCCATTTTGGCTAGGATTGAGCTGATGTGGTTGCGCACGGTGCCTTCGCCCATATAGGCGGTGGAAGCGATCTCCTTGTTGTCGAGGCCGCGGGCGATGAGCTCGGCGACTTCGAACTCGCGGTCGGTCAGACCGGCAAAGGCGGCGGGCCGGCGGGTCGCGCCGGCCTCGACGTCCGCCCCATCAAAGTTGATATCTTCGATCGCCTTGCCCTCGAGCACGCGTTTGCCGTCCATGACCTGCGCCAACGCCGGCGGAATGGCAGCGACATCGGTCTTGATCAGGTAGCCGCGCGCGCCCAGTTTGAGCGCCGACACAATGTATTCGTCATCCGAGAATGTCGTCAGAAACACCACGCGCGCCGCAGGGTCGCGCTCAAGGATCTCGCGTGCCGCCGAAAGTCCGTCGCGCCCCGGCATCTGAATGTCGAGCAGTGCGATATCGGGCGCGTGTTCGGCATAGAGCGAAACCGCGTCGTTGCCGTTGGCGCCGGTGCCCACTACCTCGATCTGCGGCTGGGCGCCCAGGATAATCTTGAGCGAATCGACCACCAAGCGGTCGTCGTCGACAACAATGAGCCTCATCGGGCGTCATCTCCTTGCTGCTTGGGAACGGTGGCAAACACGCGCCAGCCGGGGGAGCCGGCACGCGGGCCGGCGGTGAAGGTGCCGCCAAGCGCCTCCATGCGCTCGCGCATGGAGGCGAGCCCCATGCCCTCCGTGGCGCCGCGGCCGCTTGCTTGGACCCCGTCCGCGCCATCGTCGGTAACGATGAGCTGGTAAAACG
>CAUCCR010000022.1:0-17340 GCA_958441355.1 uncultured Collinsella sp.
CAAGCAGTACTCCGGTTTGCTCTATGACCAGGCCCTGCTGGTCGAGGGCATCCTCCCCGAGGATCCCGTAGCCTTCGCGGCGGCTGTTTGCAACTTGATGTAGTTCGGGGATACGGCACCGTAACTAGATTAGAACGAGAGTGGATAATCTCCCACTTTTGGCTCGAATGCGGGCTTGAAGTGAGAGATTTTCCACTCTCGTTTCCTTTTGAATGATCCCTCCGTCCCCAAGGGATCATTTATTTGTGCGGGTTGTGGTTTTGTGACCTGCTGAAATTTAAGATACTGTACAACTGTACGTTAACTCATCTTCGTAGTATATTGCTACCCGCAAAACTCAACACCATTGTGCTTTGAGACGTTAAAGCGCCTACTACAATGGTTGTCGATAGTACGATTCGATTTAACGACAGGATGGATGGTCCAAGCGTGAGTCTCGGCAGCAAACTATCCAATGCAAAGGTGTCCTTTGCGATATTTAAGCGCGACATTAAGCGACTGCTTGTGAACCCCGTCGCCCTGGTGGTTACCCTAGGCGTGTGCGTTATTCCCTCGCTGTATGCCTGGTATAACATCGTGGCAAACTGGGATCCGTATGGAAACACCCAAGGCATCAAGATTGCTATCGCCAACAACGATCGAGGCACCCAAAACGACTTGGTGGGTGAGCTCAACGCTGGCGACAAAGTGGTCGACCAGCTCAAGGAGAATCATCAGTTGGGCTGGACGTTCGTCGACTCGACGGCCGATGCCAAGGAGGGCGTCGAGAGCGGCGAGTACTATGCCGCTATCGTGATTCCCAAGAACTTCTCGGATAACCTGGTTTCGATGCTCGACGGCAACTACCATCAGCCCAAGCTCACGTACTACGTCAATGAGAAGAAGAGCGCCATTGCGCCCAAGGTTACCGACACTGGCGCCAATACCATCGAGGAGCAGATCAACTCGGAATTTGTCTCTACGGTAGGCAAGACTGTTGCCGGTATCGCCAAGGATGCCGGTGTCGATTTAAAGGACAAGGCAACCCAGACTCAGGACTCGCTGGCAAGTTCGGTGTCCGAGGCGTCCGACACCTTGGGCGAGGTGCGCGATTCGATTGGCGATATGAATGCCGCCATCGATAAGACGAGTGGCGCTATCGCCTCGGCTGATGCGGCACTTGCCGGCTTGCAAGGCCAGGCACCGTCGCTGACGCAGGCGATCTCCCAGGGCAACGACCTGCTGAGCGAAGCTCGCACCACGGCGGGCAACTCCATCACCTCGCTCTCCAAGGCGCTCTCGGAAGGCAGCCTTGCGCTCACCAAGACGTCGGCCTCTGCGAACGCTGCCATCGGCAAGCTGACGGGCGCGGTCACATCTACGACCACCCGTATCGACAACTCGCTCGAGTCTCTTCAAGCGACGATCGACCACAATAAGGCCGTTATCGGGCACTTGGAGATTCTCGCCAATGACACGTCGACAGGTTCCGAGGAAATTGACGCGCGCATTGTATCGACCATCGATTTGCTTCGAGAGCAGAATGAAAAGCTTCAGAGCATCAAGGACGGTCTGTCCGCGCAGTCGAGCGCCATGGCGAATGACGCAGCGGCTGTTTCGGGTGCCAGTGACGCTATCAATAACGCAATTCATACCGGTGCGACCAACCTTGGCCAAGCCCAGACGGACTTGGGCCAAAACGCGCTGCCGAAGGCCTCGAGCGCGCTCGACTCTTTTGCTGCCGTTTCGGGCGACCTGACCGGTATCGTCTCGGGTATGACACCTACACTTGCAAATGCGCGCGGCACGTTGGCGCAGCTTAGCGCTACGCTCGGCCAGGCCAAGACCACGCTGTCCCAGACCGATTCCTCGCTTGCCAAGGTCCAGGACAAGCTTGCAACCGCCGCCAATGACATCGCGGCGCTGCAGACCTCCGAGTCCATGGGCGAGCTGGCCGATCTGATGGGCGTCGATGTCAATGACGTGGCAGATTTCATGGCGTCTCCGGTTGAGTTGACGTCCAAGTCAATCTATCCGGTCAAGAGCTTTGGCTCGGGCATCGCTCCCTTCTACACCAATCTGGCGCTTTGGGTGGGCGGCTATGTGCTCATCGCCATTTACAAGCTCGAGGTCGACCGTGAAGGTGTTGGCAGCTTTACGGCGCGCCAAGGCTACTTTGGCCGCTGGTTGCTCATGGTGATCCTGGGCGCGTTGCAGGCCATCATCGTTACGGTAGGCGATCTGGTGATTGGCGTGCAGTGCGTCAGCCCGCTGCTGTTCGTGCTGGGCGGCATCGCCATTTCGTTCACCTACGTCAATATCATCTATGCGCTGTCCACCACGTTTAAGCATATCGGCAAGGCTATCGGCGTCATTCTCGTCATCGTGCAGATCCCGGGTTCGTCGGGCATGTACCCCATCGAGATGATGCCCGGCTTCTTCCAGTGGCTGCACCCGCTGCTGCCCTTTACCTACGGCATCAATCTGCTGCGCGAGACGGTCGGCGGCATGTATTCGTTCAACTACCTGTTTAACCTGTGCATTCTGGGCGTGTTCTTGATCGTGGCGCTCTTTATCGGCCTGCAGCTGCGTCCGCTGCTGCTCAACCTTAACCTGCTCTTTGATAAACAGCTCTCCACGACCGGTATGATGATTTGCGAGTCCAACGACCTGCCGCGCCAGCGCTACTCGCTGCGCACGGCCATGCGCGTCATGCTCGATTCCGATTCGTACCGTCGCGAACTGCTCGATCATGCGGTCGCCTTTGAACATCGCTACCCGTACTACATCAAGGGCGGTTTTGCCGCCGTGGTGGGCGTTCAGGTCCTGCTCTTTGTCCTGTCGACGGTTCTCGATATCGACAATAACGGCAAGATCATCCTGCTTGCCATTTGGATCATCTCGGTTATTGTCATCTGCGGCTGGCTTATCAATATCGAATATATCCGAGCGAGCCTCAATACCCAGATGCGCATCTCGGCGCTTTCGGATGAGGACCTGCGTCGCGAGATGCGCGAACACACGGCCGCCATTCCTGCCGCCCGCCACATGTTTGGCCTCAACGCCAGCGAGCGTGGTGCCAAGGGCGGCGATCAGTCCACGGGCCGCTTGCCGCATATCGGCTCGCACCATAAATCTCAGGGCAGCGACAGCACAGCCACAAATGATGGAGATACCACCGCGCTTGGCAAGCACTCCAAAGGAGGTGAGGCATAAATGAAGAACATCCTGCATCTGTTTAAGCGCGATGTCCAAAACGTGTCTCGCTCCGTGATCGGCTTGGTTGTCGTGATGGGCCTCATTATCGTACCGTGTCTGTACGCGTGGTTTAACATCGCCGGCAGCTGGGATCCGTACGGCAACACCGGCAATCTTAAGATCGCCGTGGTCAACACCGATGAGGGTTACGAGAGCGATTTGATCCCCGTCGAGGTTAACGTGGGCGAAAACGTGACCGCCACCCTACGCGGCAACGAGAGCTTCGATTGGGTTGTGCTCAACAATCGCGAAAAGGCTATCGAGGGCGTTAAGTCGGGCGCGTACTATGCTGCCGTCGTTATCCCCAAAACGTTTAGCGCTGACATGATGACGCTTTTCTCGACCGACGTGAAGCATGCCGATATCGAGTTCTACGAGAATCAGAAGGCCAACGCCATTGCGCAGATCGTGACCGAGAAGGGTTCGAGCGCCGTCCAGAGCCAGGTTAACAAAACTTTTACCGAGACCATTACGACGATCGGTCTTAAGACGGTGTCCAGCCTGCTCGATTACATGAGCACCGACCAGGTGGGTAACTTTATCGCCAACCTGTCCTCGACGCTCGGCGATTCGATTGAGGACCTGCGAGACGTTCGGGCAAATGCTTCGTCGCTGGCGGGCATTTTGAGCTCCACGTCCGATTCGCTGACGTCGGCGAGCGGCATGCTCAAGCAGACGGGCACGGTCGATGAGTCAACGAAGCAGCTGATGGAGCATGTCAAGAGCGGTATTAGCGATTCCAAGGAAGCGCTGAAGGACGCCAACGACGCCATCAATGCCGCGATTGACGGAAGCGCGGGCTCGTTTGACAACGTGTCCGCCGAGCTTGCGAAGGCATTTGATGCCGCGAATCAACATGTCGACCTTACAGTGTCCCAGCTCAACGATGCCGCGGCGGCGCTCAACACGCGTGCCGACGATATCGACGCCACGGCCGACCAGCTCCGCAGCTTTGCCGATCAGGTGACTGACGAAAAACTCCAGGACAGCCTCAAGTCTGTGGCAACATCGCTGAGCAGGATTGCTGTGGAGTATCGCAACAACGCCAAGGACTTGACGGCCACCGCGAAGTCTCTCTCTGACAGCATGGCAGAGGTTAATAAGTCGCGTGCCGAGGTCGATCAGGCAATCGCGGATGCCAAGGCTGGTATCTCGGGCGCCAAGACTGACTACGACTCTACGTTTTCGGCCAAGGCAAAGGAGCTCAAGAAGACCATCTCGGGCGTTTTGGATTCGCTGAACGGTATTTCGAACGATCTGGATAGTGCTGTTGCTGGCCTGACCGACGCATCCGGTTCGCTGGCAAAGGGCCTCTCCAAGGCTGCAAAGCTGGTCAACAAGGCTTCTGATCAGCTGGGCGAGGCGTCGGACAAGATCAGTGCGTTTAAGGACGAGCTCGACGGCGCCTTGATGTCGGATGACCTCGCTACGATCAAGACGATGATCGGCAATGATCCCGAGGGTCTGGCCGTGTCGCTTTCCGGCCCCGTCGCGCTCGATCGCAAGCCGGTCTATCCGATCCGCAACTACGGTTCGGCCATGGCACCGTTCTACACGATTCTGTCGCTCTGGGTGGGCTCGATTGTGCTGGCGGCCATGATGAAGGTCTCGGTTGACGATGAGCTTATCAACGAGCTCATCCCCGTGCGCCTGCACGAGATCTACCTGGGCCGCTACCTGTTCTTTGGCGGTCTGGCCCTGCTGCAGGCAACGCTCGTGTGTGCGGGCGACATCCTGTTCTTTGGCATCCAGTGCGACGACCCGCTGCAGTTTGTGCTGGCGGGCTGGGTCGCGAGTCTCGTGTTCTCCAATATCGTCTACACGCTTACGGTTTCGTTTGGCGATATCGGCAAGGCGCTCGCCGTCGTGCTGCTGGTCATGCAGGTCGGCGGTTCGGGCGGCACGTTCCCCATCGAGATGACCGGCCCCGTGTTCCAGGCGATCTATCCGTTCCTGCCGTTCACCCACGGCATCAACGCCATGCATGCCGCCATGGCCGGTGCGTACCACATGGAGTACTGGATTGAGCTAGGCATTCTGGCGAGCTATCTGATTCCGTCGCTGGCACTGGGCGTCGTCTTCCGCCGCCCGGTCATCAAAGCCAACGACTGGATCATCGAAAAACTGGAGTCAACCAAATTGATTTAGTTCAGCAACGTAAACGCCGTCGGAACATCGAGATCTTCTAACCCGATGCTTTAGCGTAGTGAATTGCACGGGCTGCTTGGTTGTTGCTACAGTAGCGGGGCGTGCCGGGGGTCCGGTGCGCCCTGCTTTTATTTGACCATGAGGCGGCACGCAGCCATGCGCGTGCGGACACCACGCCCAGATTGAGCGCGAGGATGCCCTATGGCCCAGCATGCCACTGACAATATCGAAATGATGCCCGATAGCCCTGTTGCTCGCGAGGACCTGGGCGCGGGCGGCACCTCCCGCGGCGCCGGCGCTCGCTCGCCGCTGTTCTGGAAAGTCCTGCTGCTTTCGGTGGCAGTCGTCTGGGGCTACTCCTTTACGACCATGAAGGACGCGCTCGACACCATTCCGGTGTTCGAACTGCTCTACGTGCGCTTTCTGCCTGCGGCGTTGGTCATGTTTTTCATCTTCCACAAGCGCATCATCGCGCACCTCAACGCCCGCAACCTTATCGTCGGACTTGGCATGGGCGCACTTATGTGGGCCGCCTACGCCCTGCAGACAGTCGGTCTGGCGCACACCACGGCGGGCAAGAATGCTTTTTTGACGGGCACGTATTGCATCGTTGTGCCGTTCGCGAGCTATTTTCTGAGCGGCGAAAAACTCACCCGCTATAACCTGGGCGCGGCGCTGCTGTGCTTGGCGGGCATTGGCTTGGTGGCGCTCGATAGCGTTGAATTCAACATCGGTGATGTCATTACGCTGGCGGGTGCGGTCTTTTTCGCCATCCAGATGGCGGTGACTGCCAAGTACGGTCGCAAAATGGACATCAACGTCATCACGTTTTGGATGTTTGTGGGCAACGGCGTGCTGAGCCTGGCAACGTCGCTGCTATTCGAGACCCAAGCGCCTCTGTCCGTGTGGACGCCGAGCTTTATCAGCGCGATGGCGTTTCTCTCGGTTGGTTGCACATGCGCGGCTCTGCTCATCCAAAACGTCGGCTTGGCGCATGTCTCGGCCTCGACGGGCTCACTGCTCCTTTCGATGGAGTCGCCTTCGGGCGTGCTGTTCTCGGTGCTGCTGATGGGGGAGGCGCTCACCTCGCGCCTGCTCGCCGGCTTCGCGCTCATCTTTCTTTCGATTATCTTGAGCGAGACGCATTTCGATTTCTTGCGCCGAAAATCACACCCGCAATTGTAAACAACTTGTTGCGCCGCCCTCCCAGGGCGGCATTTTTATGTCATGCCCTTACAGTTGTACCTTGCACTTTACGCTATCAAAGTGCGTGCTGCAAAAACGTTACTGGAGGGCTTCTACGGCATCAGCTCTGTCCGATTTTCAACCGCAACCAGCGCCCCAGGCCACCGCGGCGGCGCAGGCCGCTATCGGTGACGGTCTTGTCGCAGAAGCTCAGGCTTTTGCAGACGAGCTCGCTGCATGGCGACACGATCTACACCAGATGCCCGAGCTGGGTAACAATCTTCCGCAGACGTCTGCCTATATCCAGGCACGTCTGGACGAGATGGACATCCCCCATACCACGCTAGTCGACGGTTCCTGCGTCGTTGGCCTGATCGGTGCCGGTGCGGCCGCTCAGGGCAATGGCACGTGCAGGGACGAGCAGGCCGGAACGGTCGTCATGCTCCGAGGCGATATGGATGCCCTTCCCGTTGTCGAGGAATCCGGCGAGCCCTTTGCATCCACCAATGGCTGCATGCATGCTTGCGGTCACGATATGCACGCGACGGCCCTGCTTGGTGCGGCGCGCCTGCTCAAGGCCCGCGAGGCCGAGCTTGTGGAGGCCAACGCTACCGTCAAGTTGCTGTTCCAGCCGGGCGAGGAGACCTTTGAGGGAGCACGCGCTGCCATCGCCGACGGCTTGCTCGAGAACCCGCGCCCTCAGGCGGCCTTTGCCATGCATGTCAACAGCCAGTCGCCGCTTGGCCTGGTGCTCTACGGCAGCCCGGCGCTCTCGGGTGTGTACGGTTTCCGCATCACGCTCCAGGGCAAGGGCGGCCATGGCTCGAGCCCCGAGATCTGCATCGACCCCATCACGGCCGGCGTCCACGTGCACCTGGCGCTCCAGGAGCTTATCTCCCGCGAGGTGCCGGCGGCCAAGGAAGTCGCACTTACCGTTGGTAAGTTCGCCGGCGGCTTGGCGGCCAACGTCATCCCCGACACCTGCGTGCTCGAGGGAACGCTACGCGGCTTTGATGTTGAGCTCATGGCTCACCTAAAGACCCGCATCGCGGAGGTCGTTAACGGCGTTGCTACGACCTATCGTACGCCGGCGACCATCGAGACGCTTTCGGATGTTCCGCCGCTTGTACTCGACAGCGATATGACTCAGGCGTCGCTTGGCTACGTGGGCGCAGTGCTGCCCAAGACGGCTTTCTTGCCGCTTTTCCATGCCATGGCGAGTGAGGACTTCGCGCTTATCTCGAGCAAGATCCCAAGTGCGTACTTTACCGTGGGCGCGGCCGTAACCGACACGGACGAACACTTTGCCCAGCACCATCCCAAGGCACGTTTTAACGATGCCGAGCTGCCGCTCGGTGCCGCGGCCTATACCGCCGTCGCTTTGGGCTATATCGCCGACCACCGGTAGCACCCAACCTTGCCTTTCAAGCCTGCGGGCATGGCCGTAAGGCCTATGCCCTTGTCTTTCAAGGCAATCTTGGGCACTACCGGCGCCCGGCGCAGGCTATTCGTTTGTCTAAAAGGAGCAGTATGCCCCAGCAGCGTAAGTTCTTCCCCGGCTGGCTCGTGGTGGCCTCCGGCTTCGTGATCATGGCCACGTGTTACACGATTTTCGTCAACTGCATGAGCCTGTTCCAGCCGCTGATCGTCAGCAACCTGGGTATTTCCCTTGCGCAGTACAACGTCTCCAATGCCATCTCCACCGTGGTGAGTGTCGTGGGTTCGCTCGTTATCGGTCATGTTGCCGATAAGGTGAGTGGCCGCGTATTGGGCTCGCTTACCGTTATCGCTACCTCGGCGGTGCTTGCCGGCATGAGCTTTGTCGGTGAGCTGTGGCAGGTCTACGTGCTCTTTGCCGTTTCGGGCTGCTTCGCTGTGGCCTCGACCCGTCTGCTCATTAGCCTTGTGACCGCCAACTGGTTTACCGCTAAACGCGGCCTTGCCATTTCCATCGCACTTTCGGGCTCGGGCTTTGGCGGAGCCATTCTCTCGCCGATCGTGAGCTCTCTTATCGTGAGTGTGGGCTGGCGCTCTGCGTTCCTGGTACTCGCTGCCGTCTGCATGGTGGCGGCACTGCCCATCACGGCTTACTCCTTCCGCACCAAGCCTTCCGAGATCGGCCTTAAGCCGCTCGGCGAGAACCCGGGCGATCCGTCCGTCTCGACGGCTGGCGATAAGGACGAGCACACGGCGCCCGAGGTTAGCGTCGGCTGGTCTCGTATCAAGAAGAGCCCGGCGTTTTGGCTGCTCGTCGTCGCCTTCCTCTTTATGGGTCTCGTTAACGGCGCCATCTTGCCCAACCAGGTCACCAACATGACGAGTGTTACCGTCAACGGCGCCAAGATCGTCACGGGCGGCCACGATCCCATGTGGGCAGGTACCGTGCTTTCGGCCTACATGGTCACCGTCGTTATCGCCAAGATTTCGCTCGGTGCGATCTATGACCGCTTTGGTCTGCGCTTTGGCAATATCCTTGGCTCCATTGCGTGCATTATCGCCTGCGTCGCCCTGTGCTTCCCCGCGACCGATCTTGGTCCCATCGTGGCTGCCGTGAGCTTTGGTATCGGAACGTGCATGGGCACCATCACGCCTACCATCGCCGCGTCCGAGCAGTTTGGCATGGCCGACCTCGGTAAGGTCACGGGCACCATTACCTCGCTCGAGATGGTCGGCGGCACCGTGGGCGCCATTGTCTCGGGCGTGCTGTTCGATGCCACGGGCTCCTTTGCGAGCACCTGGATCGTGTGCCTGGCGTGCTCCGTGGTCATGCTCGTGTTCCTGCTGGCATCCGAGCCCATCGCCGCCAAGCTGCGCGCGAGCGTGGCGGGGGAGTAGGTAGGCCAAAGCGCATCGCCGCTTGTCCGCTTCGTCCGCGGCGGCGCGTCTGGCCGAACGAGTCCCCATACCCTCGTTCGGTCAGGCGCGCCGCCGCGTTGCTGCTTTGTGCCGTATAATGTCCACTACCTATGACGCGATACAAAAGAAAGGTGTTTGCCCATGCAGGCACAGAAGGCGGAGGGAACCCGCGACCTTATCGGCGCCGAGATGCGCGCCTGGCAAAAGATGCAGCAGATTGCGGCCGGCGTGTTCGAGCCGTTTGGTTTTAAACCCATCGAGACGCCCGCGATCGAGCAGGTTGACGTGTTTGTCCACGGTATCGGCCAGTCGACCGACGTCGTGCGCAAGGAAATGTTCCGCGTGTTCAGCGGTGCCAACCTGGAGCGCGTCTTTACCGAGGGCACCGACACCAAACTCAAGCCCAAGCAGCGCCTGGCACTTCGCCCCGAGGGCACGGCCGGCGTGGTGCGCGCCGTCGTCGAGAACAATCTGGTGCCCCAGGGCTCCACGCCGTTTAAGGCTTACTACGCCGAGGCCATGTTCCGCGGCGAGCGTCCCCAGAAGGGCCGCCTGCGCCAGTTCCACCAGGTGGGCATCGAGTGGCTCGGCGCTCCCGATCCGGCGGCAGACGCCGAGTGCATCATCATGCTCATGGAGTTCTACAAGCGCCTGGGCTTCGATCTTTCCAAGCTTCGTCTGCTCATCAACTCGATGGGTGACGCCCAGTGCCGTCCGGCTTATCGCGAGCAGGTTAAGCAGTTCATCCTCGATCACGCCGACGAGATGTGCGATGAGTGCCGCGAGCGCGCCGAGCTCAACCCGCTGCGTGCCTTCGACTGCAAGAACGACCACTGCCGCGAGATCATGGCCGAGGCTCCGCTGATGGGTGACAACCTGTGCGATGAGTGCCGCGAGCACTACGAGCAGGTCAAGCGCTATCTGGATGCCGCCGGTATCGAGTATGTCGAGGATCCCACCTTGGTGCGCGGCCTGGACTACTACACCCGTACTGTCTTTGAGGTCGAGGCCCCTGGCGCCGGCGTCGGCTCCATCGGCGGCGGCGGCCGCTACGATGGCCTGGTCGAGCTCGAGGGTGGCAAGCCCACGGCGGGCGTCGGCTTTGCTGTCGGTTTTGAGCGCGCCCTGCTGGCCCTGCAGGCCTTTGGCAGCGATTTGGGTGCCGATGAGGCCCCGTGCGTCTATGTCGCCAACGCCGGCAAGGAGCTGCGTCAGAACGTCTTTGCCATTACGCAGGAGCTTCGCGCCGCAGGTATCGTGACCGAGGCCGACTATCAGGGTCGTTCGCTCAAGGCCCAGTTTAAGCAAGCCGATAAGGTAGGCGCCAAGCTCATCTTGGTCCTGGGTGGCGACGAGCTTGCCGCCGGCAAGGTCAAAGTGCGCGACATGCAGAGCCATGACGAGGTGCTCGCCGATCTGGACAACGTCGTCGAGGCGGTTCGCGAGCGCCTGTAGCGCATCTTTTTGAGCTTCGGGCCTGCTAACGTGCCCTGCTCATGGAGAGCGATTGTTACGGGGGTGTTTCGCTTTTATGCGGAATGCCCCCGTTTACGTATGCCGCCCACCGAGAAATACGACCATTTAGGGCAAAAACCTTTGCAATGCAGAAAATACTTTTGTGTGGTAAAGCGCAATCAGTGTCGAAAGTATTTCTCAAGCGCCTATAATGAATACCGCATGTTACGTGCATAGAAGGAGGAATGGGAGGAAACGTGGCTGAGAACCTAAGCAACCAGTCTGTACCCGAAGCCGCGGCGCGCGTCGCTGCCGTGGTCAACCGCCTCGTTAACCGAATCGGCTCGAATGCCGAGTCCAGGGAGCGTCTCGCCGAGATCGAGATCCCCGAGGAGCTGCGCGACAATCTGGCGCTGTTCTTGCGCCTGGAGCGCCGTGTGCTTAGCGAGTATGATCCCGAGATCGCGGACCTGTTCGACAAGATTTTGACAGCCGAGATTGTGGTCAATGCCGGCAACCCCGGTACCTGCGCTGCCGACGAAGCCGTCGACGAGCAGGGCGTGCCCACCGCCGACGAGCCCACTGCCGTGGCATTTCGTGAGGTCGTCGATTTGATCGACAGCCTGCCGCTCGATAAGCAGCAGGTCATTGTCCGCGCCTTTACGAGCTTTTTCCATCTGGCAAACCTGTCGGAGGAGAACTACCGTGTGGCGCAGCTGCGCGAGCGCGAGGCCGGTGCGTCGACCGATACCGAGGTCGATCCTGCCAACGAGCTTACCGTTGCCTATCACCAGCTGGTGAATGAGCTGGGTGTCGAGGGTGCCAACGAGCTGCTCGACAAGCTCGAGTTCCACCCTGTCTTTACCGCACATCCCACCGAGGCCCGTCGTAAGGCCGTCGAGGGCAAGATCCGCCGTATCTCCAACCTGCTGGAGGAGCGTCCGCGTCTGGGCGGCTCCGACCTGGTGGAGAACGAGCGCCATATGCTGCAGGAGATCGACGCCCTGGTGCGTACGAGCCCCATCGCGCTCAAGAAGCCCACGCCGGTCGAGGAAGCCGATACCATCATCGACATCTTCGATAACACGCTGTTCGACGTTATCCCCGTTATCTATCGTCGTTTTGACGATTGGGTGCTGGGCGACAAGGCCGGTACTGTGCCGCCGCTGTGCCCGGCGTTCTTCCATCCCGGCAGCTGGATCGGTTCCGACCGCGACGGTAACCCCAACGTCACCGCCAAGGTGAGCCGTGAGGTCGCCGCCAAGTACTTTACGCACATGGTGCTCAAGCTCGAGGACAAGTGCCGCCACATCGGCCGCAACCTCACGCTCGAGGCCACCTACAGCAAGCCGTCGGCCGAGCTCATTAACCTGTGGAACCATCAGGTCGAGATGAGCCCTCGGTACACGGCCCGCGCCGAGCTGATCTCCGAGCACGAGCCGCATCGCGCCGTCATGCTCGTCATGGCCGACCGTCTGAACGCCACCGTGCGCCGTATCACCGACACCATGTACCACAGCGCCGACGAGTTCCTGGATGACCTGCGCGTCGTCCAGCGTTCGCTGGCCGCCTGCGGTGCCGTCCGTGCCGCCTACGGCCCGGTCCAGACCATCATCTGGCAGGTCGAGTCCTTCGGCTTCCATATGGTCGAGATGGAGTTCCGTCAGCACTCCGTGGTGCATGCCCGCGCCCTCAAGGATATCCACGAGAACGGTATCCATGGCGACCTGCAGCCCATGACGCGCGAAGTCATCGATACCTTCCGTGCTATCGGCTCCATCCAAAAGCGCTACGGCAAGAAGATGGCGCACCGCTACATCATCTCGTTTACCAAGAGCGCCCAGCATGTGGCCGACGTCTTTGAGCTCGCCCACCTGTCCTTTGCACACGAGGAGGATGTCCCCGAGCTCGATGTGATCCCGCTGTTCGAGCAGCTCGAGGACCTCGAGGGCTGCGTCGACGTGCTCGATCAGATGCTTACGCTGCCCGTGGTGCAAAAGCGCCTTGCCCAGACCAACCGCCGCATGGAGGTCATGCTGGGCTATTCCGACTCTTCCAAGGATGCCGGTCCTACCACGGCCATGCTCGCGCTGCACTCCGCGCAGGAGCGCATCGCCAAGTGGGCAGAGAAGAACGATATCGACCTGGTGCTCATGCACGGTCGCGGCGGTGCCGTGGGCCGTGGCGGCGGCCCGGCCAACAAGGCCGTGCTGGCGCAGCCCAAGGGTTCGGTCAACTGCTTCTTTAAGCTTACCGAGCAGGGCGAAGTCATCTTTGCCCGTTACGGCAACCGCACGCTGGCTCAGCGCCATGTTGAGTCCGTTGCCGCCGCAACGCTTTTGCAGTCGGCCCCGAGTGTCGAGAAGACCAACACCGAGACTACGCAGAAGTTCTGGGATATGGCCGAGAAGCTCAACGCCGCAAGCCACGAGCGCTATCTGGACCTGCTGAACACCGAGGACTTTACGCCGTGGTTCTCGACCGTGACGCCGCTGACCGAGGTCGGCTTGCTGCCGATCGGCTCGCGTCCCGCCAAGCGCGGCTTGGGTGCCAAGTCGCTCGACGACCTGCGTACCATCCCGTGGATCTTCAGCTGGAGCCAGGCGCGCATTAACCTGGCCGCTTGGTACGGTCTGGGCACCGCCTGCGAGCAGCTGGGCGATCTGGACCAGCTTAAGGCTGCCTACCAGGAGTGGCCGTTCTTCCGCACCTTTATCGACAACATCGAGATGTCGATCGCCAAGACCGACCAGCGCATCGCCAAGATGTATCTGCACCTGGGCGATCGCCAGGATCTGTCCGAGAAGGTCTTTACCGAGATGCAGCTCACGCGTAAGTGGGTCCTTGCCATCGTTGGTGACGAGTGGCCGCTGCAGCGCCGCCGCGTGCTCGGCTGCGCCGTTCGCGTGCGTAACCCCTATGTCGACGCCCTGTCCATCGCCCAGGTTCGCGCCCTTCGCGAGGTGCGTATGAACCAGGACGAGATGGCCGAGGAGAAGAAGGCCGAGTACATGAGCCTGATTCTTTCGACTGTGACCGGCGTCTCGGCAGGTCTGCAGAACACGGGGTAATCGATAGCCCTGTGGCTCTCACCGGGACCCGATGGGTTTCCCTCTGAATGCGTCCTCGCACTTGAAGCCCCCTTATCCTGCTCCTTCGGAGCTGCGGATAAGGGGGCTTCGTGCTGCGGAGTGCATTCAGAGGGAAACCCATCGGGTCCCTTCGTCCTCGGTCTTCTGGGGTTAAAGCTAAAGGGAATAAGGCGCGCTTCGCGCATAGCGTGGAGTGCGGCGAGGGCTTCTTGCGTCCTGCGGAGTGTGCCTAAAAGTAAACTAATGGCGGGCCCTGCGATGTCCGGTCTTCGGCGGATCAGCCGCTGGGTGAGGGTGGTGCTTGGGGCGACGTGCAAAAAACGGAGTTTTCAGCAGCCAAAGATTGATGCATAAGGCCATAGCCGGCTTTCGCTGCCTTTGTTGATGCTTTTGCACGACGATTGGGCTTTGGCGACGATCATATATGGCTGGTTTCTCGCCGCATGCTATCCAGATGGGTCGAGTCATGAGGACTATCTACCTTTTGAAAGATTTTTGGCACCAAAATCTTATCCCGCGATGCTGAATACTCGCAAAAATGCACGCTCCGGAGGGTACTACCCAGTTATGGCCAGAAATCCATGCGCCATTTTATGCAATTAGTTGACGTATTTATACAAGATGACTTACGCGCGCATGCCATCGGGGTGAACGTTCGTCTCGGCATTGCGTTGACCGTCCTGCCCATAGTGTCTTTTACAGGCGGCTGCGGTTCCGTTTGGGATCGCGGCCGTTTTGTTGTGGGTCAAATATGAACGTTGTGTTAATGACTCGGTGGACGGTGGTGTTTTTCGGTGAGCGGCGTATTCTTCCAACGGTTTATCTAGTGTGTCAGTTGAAAGGAAGAGGGCGCTCGTCATTGTTTGAATGTGAACTACCGTTTGACCACAAGACGTTGCATCTAGAGCTCGAGGATAAGAACTTCGTGGGTGTGATGGAAGGTCATCAAAACGAGTTTAAGACTACAAAATCGCAGGAAGAGCTGGTAGAAGAGTCGCTTGCCAACCCTTACGGCTCACCTTCGCTCGAGGAGCTTTGTGCTGGCAAGAAGGATATTGTCATTATTAGCTCCGATCATACGCGTCCCGTCCCCTCGCGTGTGACGATGCCTATTCTGCTGCATCACATCCATTCCGCTGCGCCCGAGGCTCGCGTGCGCATTCTGGTTGCTACGGGTATGCACCGTCCGTCGACGCACGAGGAGCTCGTCAACAAGTATGGCGAGGAGATCGTTGCCAACGAGGAAATCGTTATGCACGTCGCGACTGACGACAGCATGATGAAAAAGATCGGCACCCTGCCTTCTGGCGGCGAGTGCATCATCAACAAGATTGCGGCCGATTGCGATCTGCTGCTTGCCGAGGGCTTTATTGAGCCGCACTTCTTTGCTGGCTTCTCTGGCAGCCGCAAGTCCGTGCTGCCCGGCATTGCCAGCTATAAGACCATCATGTACAACCATAACGGTCAGTTTGTGAACGATTCCCATTCGCGTGCCGGCAACCTGTGCCACAACCACGTGAGCGAGGACATGTTTGCCGCTGCCGAGATGGCTCACCTTGCCTTTGTGCTTAACGTGGTGCTCAACGGCAAGCACGAGGTCATCGGCTCCTTTGCCGGCGATATCCACAAGGCGCACGAGGCTGGCTGCGAGTTCGTGAAGAGCCTTGCCGGCGTTGAGCCCGTTGAGTGCGAGATTGCCATCACCACCAACGGCGGCTACCCGCTCGACCAGAACATCTACCAGGCCGTGAAGGGCATGTGCTCTGCCGAGGCCACGCTTCCCGAGGGCGGTGTGATCATCGACGTCGCCGGTTGTGCCGACGGTCACGGCGGCGAGGGCTTCTATCACAACATCGCCGACAACGATCCGGCGGAGTTTGAGCGCGCCTGCATCGACCGTCCTAAGGACGAGACCCTGCCCGACCAGTGGACGAGCCAGATCTTTGCCCGCATCCTGGCGCATCACCCCGTGATCATGGTCACCGACCTGTGCGATCACCAGATGATTAAGGATATGCACATGACGCCGGTCAACACCCTCGAGGAGGCGCTCAAGCTCGCCTTTGAGATGAAGGGTGCCGATGCCAAGGTGGCCGTCATTCCCGATGGCCTGGGCGTTGTTGTCGCTCAGCACTAGCGCGCGGCCTAAACGAATCGTTTATAACCGACAAGAAAGATAAGGTTTTATGCTTACCAAACTCCTCTGCGAATTCGGCGCAACGGCCCTCATGATCATCTTTGGCGTGGGCGTGCACTGCGATACCGTGCTTAAGGGCACCAAGTATCAGGGCTCCGGCCACATGTTTGCCATCACCACTTGGTCTTTTGGCATCTCGGTCTGCCTGTTTGTCTTTGGCGGCGCCGTGTGCATGAACCCGGCTATGGTGCTTGCCCAGTGCATCGTAGGCCTGGTGCCGTGGAGCAGCTGCATCCCCTTCATGATTGCCGATATGCTCGGCGGCTTTGCGGGTGCCGTGATCGCTTGGCTTATGTATGCCGATGAGTTCAAGGCTTCCGAGGGCGTCGTCGACCCCATTGCCCAGCGCAACATCTTCTCGACCAACCCCACCACCGAGGGTACGAACTATGCCCGTAACTTCTTCTGCGAGGCTATCTGCACCTTTGTGTTCATCAGCGCCATCCTTGCTGCTGCTAGCCGCGCCGGCGAGAACGTTTTGATGCTCGCTATCTGCGTCGGTCTGATTGTTTGGGCTGTTGGCATGGGCATGGGCGGTATCACCGGCTTCGCCATGAACCAGGCTCGTGACCTTGGTCCTCGCATGGCCTATCAGGTGCTGCCGATCAAGAACAAGGCTGACAACAACTGGAAGTACGGCCTGCTCGTTCCTGGCATCGCTCCGTTTGTCGGTGCCGCTCTGGCTGCA
This sequence comes from uncultured Collinsella sp., assembly GCA_958441355.1. Taxonomy (GTDB): domain Bacteria; phylum Actinomycetota; class Coriobacteriia; order Coriobacteriales; family Coriobacteriaceae; genus Collinsella. The sequence goes on from CAUCCR010000022.1 coordinate 16,859, forward strand.
CTGTTTGTGCACGGTTTCTTGGGCATGTTCTAGTCCAAGGCTACATAGTTGTCCGCTGTCCGCATGGGGTAACTTCCCAGCGCGTCCTCGGACATGAAAGAACCCCCGCTGCGCACTTCGTGCGGCGGGGGTTCTTTCGTCCTGCGGAATGCGCTGGGAAGTTACCCCATGCGGACAGCTGCGGGATCTTAGTCGCGTTGGAACAAGCAACCCGACATATATATCTGAATTTGGATGGGAGGGGCTTGTTGCTGGTAGGGGCGTTGAAGTGCGAGTGACGCTTTGGGATGCGTGGCGGCCTGGGTTGGGGCGATGCTTTGGGATGAGGTTCTTACTTAGTTGAAGAGGGGTTTTATGGCTGAGAGGTAGTCTTTGGCTACGTCCTCTTTTGGGGCTTGGAAGTTGTGCCAGGCCCACCATTGGACCATTCCTACGAAGCTTGAGGCTATGTGGTGTAGTAGGAAGCTTCGGTCCATGGTGGC
>CAUCCR010000023.1:0-17336 GCA_958441355.1 uncultured Collinsella sp.
TCGAAAAATAGAGCGCCGCGCGGGTATCCAGATCCAGCGCCCGGCGCATGGCCTGCGCGTAGATGAGCGTTTGGGTATGCGTCGGCAGCCAGCGCGGATCGTCGATGGGAGCCTCGCCCGACTCCTCGTCGCGCACCGTAGGGTCGGCGAGCTTAAACTCCTCAACGCCCGTGCGATGCTTGTAGTCGATCACCACGGCACGATTCTCGGCGTCCACGTCCACGCGGTCGATGCGCCCGCCAAGCGGCCAACCGGCATACTCGACCTTGAGCTCGTTAAAGGCAAACTCCAGGTAGCGTGGAGCAAAAGGAGTCAGCGCCTCGGCTTCATAGGCAAGCACACCCTCCAGCTGCGGCAGAATCTCGGCCACCTGGCGCTCCTCTACCGGAGAGAGCGGCACAAGCGGACCCTCGTTGCCACGCTTGGAGGCATGCTCGGCCAAGGTCTCGTCAAAGACCTCGCGCAGCAGCTCCTGAGCGCGCGGCAGGTTCTCGGGCGTCACGCGCTCCATGCCTTCCTGGGGCAGACGGGCGTGCAGATGCTCCAGCACGTCGTGGACAAAGTTGCCCTTCTCCATATTGCCAAAGCCGGCGTCGATCGACTGGGGCTTGACGCGATACGAGACGAACCAGCATAGCGGGCAGGTCGAATAGGCCTCGATCTGCGAGGCAGACGTCAGGCGCGGCACCAGCGGCGCATCCTCGCCCTCGCCATCGCGACGGCGCAGGACCAGATACGGAATGGCTTCATCGCTCAGATGCTGAGGAGCTTCGCAGGTCACGCGCTCGCGCCTAAGACCTTCGCCTGCCGCGGGATCAAAGTCGGCGATGATATCGCCCTCGCCCACGCGCGTGGGCTTGGCAGCGCCAGCGGCCTCGGCATGTGCCCGCAGCTCTGTCCATACGGCTGCCGGGTAGCATTCGCGTGCCTGACGATCGTGCGTCACGCGGGCGAGCGCGACCGGACCGCTCGCCGCCTGCATCGCACGGCCAAAGCGCACGCGCAGCAGGGCAGCGGGCTCCAAAGACACGCCGTCGCGGCGCAGCTCGGCTGTCAACGTGGCAAGCGGGCCCTCTTCGTGCGAAAGCGGATAGCTGTCCAGGTCGACATCGGCAAACAGCACGGCATCGTAGCTGCCAGGACGCAGAACCGACGCATCGGCAAGCGACGCGAAGCGCACTTGTGCCCGTGGTGTGCGATCGACCTCGTAGGTCTCGTAATCGTAGGCGGTACTGCGCTTGTCCACCTTGGTTCGAACGCCGTCGAGAACCGGCACGGTCGCGGCCTGCGACACGTCGAGCGCGCGGGCGTCGTTCATAAGAATGTCGATGGCATGTCGCAGCAGGGCGGCCTCCGCCTGGCGACGGGCCTGACCGTCGAGACCGCCAAACGCGCGATCGGGCAGCGCCTCGGCGACGGCAAGCATGGCCTTGAGCGCCGTCACGGGCTTGTCGCGCCACAGCGCCTGGAACACGTCCGAGACCACGCACGGCACGTTCTTAAACCAGTTCTCGTCACTCGCCGCCTTGCGCGCGCCCCTCACCTGGCCCTGAACGCTCTGCAGTAGGCTCTTAACGCCCGCAGTAGTCTTGCTGCGCGAAAGACGCATATTCTTATCGAAGGTACGGGCATTGACGGCATCAGCGCCCGAAAGCGGACTGTAGATCCAGTCGGTAAGCTCCGGCGCGGGCCACCACTCGGTCTTTGACACCGTGCCCTCATCGCCGGCCTTCATGCGCTCGATCAGGTTGGCGAGCGCCGCAAACTGCCTGCCCGCAATGGATTGGGAAAACGCCGTGAACTCAGTCGTCTCGGCCGCAATGTGACGCGCCGCCAGACGAGAGGCGAGCTCACCGAACAGCTGGGATGCCCGGGCAGAAACAACGAGCACGCGCACGGGGTCGGCGGGCGTTGCAGTAGCTTTATCGGCCTTGGACTCCTTGTGCGCTTTCACCAACTTATCGATGGCGTCCGCATAGACATGAGCACGGGCATGGGGGCCGGCGACTTCCACAAAGGCAGGACGTGCGACGGACTTTGGAGCAGTCGCGGGAGCGCCAGCATCCTCGTCCAGCGGTGCAACCTCAAACAGCACACCGCGGGCATCAAGGGCCGTGGCCAGCTCCTCACGCATCGCCGCTTGCTCGCGGGCGAGCAGCACGACAACCTCTCCCCCGTTGTTTGCCACGGCGGACAGCAGCTCGAGCAGGCTATACGTAAATGACGTGACGCCGCGCACGCAAACGGCGCGGGTGCACGCCGGCAGGCTGTCGGTCAAAGCGCCGGCCATAATGTCAGCTGCCTCGCAGGACTCGACCATATCTCGACGGTCCAAACCGCCCGCGTAGGCACGCAAAAGCTCAAACACACGAGCCTCGGCATCGCTTTTGGGCTTGGGCTTGCAAACGTTGTCGCAGCAACGCTCGGCACCAGTCCCCGCCACACCCGGAAGCACATCGCGAGCCATGCGCGCGAGCATGCGCACCGTGCCCTGGCTACGCGAAAGCGGCTGCAGGCCGGCATCGTCGCGGCGGGCAATCATATCCGAAAACAGCATCTGACGTTGCAGGTTGTCGACGAAACCACGCCCGTCGCCCAAAAGCTCCCAAAGCGAGCGAAGCCACGATGCGGGTGTCTTGTAGTCGATACCCAGCGAAATGCCGGCTTCCGCCGCATCATGACGGCACAGATCGAGCTCGGCAAACGTTGGTGCCAGCAACACGGCACGCCCGTGACGGGCAATAAGGTCGGCAAGCAGCGCCGACTCGGCATCGCTCAAATCCGTGCCGGCATTGGTGGTATAGATTCGAACAGGCATGGTCCTCCGCTCAAACCGTTCGCAATAATCAATGCATCCATCCTACCCGCCCAAGCGGACACATTGCCACCGCAGTTCCATCTTTTGGTACAAAGCAACCTGAACCCAACGCACCAGCCGATTGCAGGCATATAAAAACCGCCCCCGGAGGGACGGTTCTTCGTAATTCAATGTTGTCGCTGGCCTACTCGCCATCCTCCAACTTAATGAGGATCTTGCGGTAGCCACCGTACTCGCCGTTCAGCGCCTTTGAAACGCGGCTCACCGTGGTGGACGAAGCGCCGGTACGGGCCTGAACCTCAACATAAGGCTCGCCCTCGTCCAAATAGCGCGCAACCTGCAAACGCTGAGAAAGGTCGCAAATCTCGCGCGGCGTGCAGATATCGGTCAAAAACGCTTGGATATCCTTCTCGTCGTCCAAAAGGCTAAATGCGTGGACCAGCTGCTTGACATCAGGCTTGTCAAACATGTTCTCGATATTCATCGATTACCGCCAAACCCGCCAAAAGGCATCGAAGTTGATACTGACATCGGGCATCGTTCACCCGTTCTATGCAATAGGGCAACGCCTGTGGCTTTTGCCCGTAGCAGTGTAGCACACCACCAAACTAAAGCGACAAGACTCTCTGCCAGCGGCGCGTTTTTCAGGACGAACGCCGTTTAGAAACCATATGCGCACGTAAGCTCCACGAATATTTGAGACAATGGGCATCCAGGCAAGGCCCCGCGTTCGCGCAGCCGTCCAAGTCGCCACGGCAAGCTGCTTCACGCGTCACTAACTTTCCCCGCGCAAGAAAGGACCCCCTACCATGCGCTTTATGCTTAACTGGCTCTTTACTTCGATCGCCATCGCGATCGCCACGTTCCTCGTCCCCGGTATCCAACCCTTCGGTTTTGCCGAGGCCTGGGTCTGTTTCGCCTTTGTGGGACTGTTCCTCAACATCGTCGATTCGCTCGTCAAGCCGTTCCTGACGGTCATCTCACTGCCGCTCACTATTATTACGCTTGGTATTTTTCAGCTCGTAGTCAACAGCTTTATGCTCGAGCTGGCCAGCTACCTGTCGGTCAATCTGTTGGGCGCTGGTATCTCCATTGCCGGCTTTGGATCGGCCTTTATGGGCAGCATCCTGGTATCCATCATGCGCAGCATTCTCGATAGCATCGCCTAGGGCTAGAACTGTTCAATACGAACCGTCATATCGACCCAAAACGAAGGCCGCCCATCGCAAAAATGGGCGGCCTTCTTATTTATCAAGTCTCAAAGGGCGAGAGAATCTACCATTTCCGCTCCGTCCCCAAATGGCGGGTATGGGTTAGATGACGTAGTCGTAGCCATGGTTGGGAGCGACAAGTTGATCAAGCGTCACACCGTCGAGGTAGTCGTTGATGAGCTTGTCCAGGTTCTTCCACACGTCGAGCGTGGGGCACTCGTCCGAACGCGAACAGCCCTTGCAGTCGCCGTCCAGGCATGCGACCGGCGCCAAGCTGCCCTCGGTCAGGCGCAGGATCTCGCCCACCGTATACTGCTCGGGCGGGCGCGTAAGCACGTAGCCGCCGCCCTTGCCGCGCATGCCCGAGAGCATGTTGGCGCGCACGAGCGTAGCCAAGATGTTCTCGAGATATTTCTCGGAAATCCCCTGTCGCGCCGCGATCTCTTTGAGCGGGATGCGACCGGCCGCCTGGTGCTCGGCCAGATCGACCATAACGCGCAGGGCATATCTGCCCTTAGTAGAAACCAACATGTATAGTGCTGCCTTTCGGTCATTTAGTCCGTAGAAATTCTAGCCGAAAAATTGGTTTTGAAAATACCCGTTCCGGTCAAGATGGTTAATCGACTCGTAATAATCTTCTATTTCCTATTGCGTTACTAGGCTTTACTGTCTACTATGCTTGCCAACAGCAAAACGAACAACCTATAAGGTTTGTGGGTTTCGTTGCTACACACACCGTAAAACCACACGGTATCCAGTCATTTGAACACTTTGGAGGTTCACCATGAGCAATGTTTACACGTCCATCGATCAGCTTATCGGCCACACTCCGCTTCTGGAGCTCACTCACTTTGAGGCCGATGAGGACCTCAAGGCCCGCGTGCTCGTCAAGCTGGAATACTTCAACCCCGCCGGATCCGTCAAAGACCGCGTCGCCAAGAACATGATCGACGAGGCCGAGAAGGCCGGCAAGCTCGTGCGCGGCGGCGACTATACCATCATCGAGCCCACGAGCGGCAACACCGGCGTCGGCATCGCCTCGGTGGCGGCTGCCCGCGGCTACAAGGTGATCATCACCATGCCCGAGACCATGTCCGTCGAGCGCCGCAAGCTTATGCAGGCATACGGCGCACAGCTCGTGCTCACCGACGGCTCCAAGGGCATGAAGGGCGCCATCGCCAAGGCCGAGGAGCTGCAGAAGGAGACCCCCAACAGCATTATCGCCGGCCAGTTTGTGAACCCCGCCAACCCCGCCATCCACAAGGCCACGACCGGCCCCGAGATCTGGGATGACACCGACGGCGGGGTCGACATCTTCGTCGCCGGCGTTGGAACCGGCGGCACCGTGACCGGCGTGGGCGAGTTCCTCAAGGAGCAGAACCCCGAGATTAAGGTCGTCGCCGTCGAGCCCGCCACCTCCCCGGTGCTCTCCAAGGGCCAGGCCGGCCCGCACAAGATCCAGGGCATCGGCGCCGGCTTTGTGCCCGACGTCCTCGACACCCAGGTCTATGACGAGATCATCCCCGTCGAGAACGACGACGCCTTTGCCACCGGCCGTGCCGTGGGCCACAAGGAGGGCGTGCTCGTGGGCATTTCGTCCGGTGCCGCCGTGTGGGCCGCACTGCAGCTGGCCAAGCGCCCCGAGAACGAGGGGAAGACCATCGTGGCCCTGCTTGCCGACACCGGCGAGCGTTACCTGTCCACGGCACTGTTCCAGGACTAAGGGCCTGTCGCCCATAGGTTGAGCCCGCGGACGAGCCGGTCTCCTCTCTCCCGGCAGCCTGAGCCCATCCAATCAGGGTGTCCCACGAGACGTCCGAACTTGCTACAATGTCTGCGGCGCGGAACCAGCCTCCCGCGCCGCTTTTCTTTTTTGGCCACATGCCACCAAGGAGAACCTCCCCATGCACAACAAGCGCGTGCTCGTCGCCATGAGCGGCGGCGTCGATTCCAGCGTGACCGCGTACCTGCTCAAAAGCCAGGGCTACGAATGCGTCGGCGCCACCATGCGCCTCACCTGCCCCGCGCCCGATCCCGCCACGGGCATGAGTAAGGTCGACCGCGACATCGCCGATGCGAAGGCCGTCGCCGAGCGTCTGGGGATACCCCACCATGTGCTCGACTTGCAGCAGACCTTCGACCACAGCGTTATCGAGCGCTTTGTGAACGCCTACCAGGAGGGGCTGACGCCCAACCCGTGCATCATCTGCAACCGCCACATAAAGTTTGGCGCGTTGCTCGGTGCGGCGCTGGACATGGGCTGCGACTACATCGCAACGGGTCATTACGCCAAAACAAGCCAGACAGTAGACGGCACCTGGCAGCTGCATCGCGGCGAAGATCCCAAAAAGGACCAGAGCTACTTTTTATATTCGCTTACGCAGGAGCGCCTGGCGCACACGATCTTTCCGCTGGCAGGCCTAGACAAAGAGCGCGACGTGCGCCGCATAGCCGCCGAGCAAGGCTTTACCAACGCCCAGAAGGCCGAAAGCGAGGACATCTGCTTTATTCCAGACGGTGACTACGCAGGCTATATCGAGCGCCGCTGCGGACATCCCGCTGCACCGGGCGACATTGTGTGGCGCGACGGCAGCGTGGTCGGACGCCATAACGGCGCGTTGCGCTATACCATCGGCCAGCGCAAGGGCTTGGGCGTCGCGATGGCGCATCCCGTGTATGTGACGGGCGTCGATGCCGCCAACAACACCGTGCATCTGGGCGAGGCCGAGGACCTGACGGCCACAGCACTCACGGCCGACGACTGGATCTGGAGCGCCCCTGCCGACCGCATGGAGGCAGAACTCGATGCCGGCGGCATTCGCGTGGGCGCCAAGTACCGTTACCGTCAGAAAGACCAAGCAGCGACCCTTACGCGCGGCGAAGACGGGCAAATGCTGCTGACTTTTGACGAGCCGCAGCGAGCCATCGCCCCCGGCCAGGCCGTTGTAGTCTACCACGGCGACATCGTCCTCGGCGGCGGCACGGTGACCGGCGCACTTAAGTAGCCCCATCCCCTTCATAAATTGCGGTGAAATAGGGACTGTTTAAGCGTTTAAAACCGCCAAACAGTCCCTATTTCACCGCAACTTAGAGAGGACGGCCTCGGTCGGTACTGCCGTATCAGCCGAGGCCGCTGCATCGCTAGCGCTGTACGTAGGCGCGGACGAGCTCGAAGGTGTTGCGCACGCCGTCCATGTGGCTACGCTCGTAGTTGTGGCTCGCATACACGCCGGGGCCGATCAGACCATGGCGAATGTCGTAGCCGGCAGAGAGCGTGGCTTCGACGTCCGAACCGTAATGCGGATACACGTCGATAGCGTAATCGAGCTCAAGCTCGCGCGCGATATTGGACAGCGCCGTCACCAGGTCGTAGTTGTACGGACCGCCCGAATCCTTGGCGCAGATCGACACCATGTGCTCGGTGCAGCCTAGGTCGTCGCCCACGCAGCCCATGTCAACGCTGATCATCTCGCGCGTGTCGGCCGGCACGAAGGCGCCGCCGTGGCCCACCTCCTCGTACACGGTAAAGAGCAGCGAAACCTTACGCGAAAGCGTCACCTCGCCAGCGGCGACGGCACGCGCCAAGCCCAACAAAATGGCGGCCGATAGCTTATCATCCAGGAAGCGGCTCTTAATGTAGCCGCTCTCCGTCACCGTCGTGCGAGGATCCATAGCGATGATGTCGCCGGTCTGAATGCCCAGCTCAAGCACATCGTCCTTGCTGTCGACGTTCTCGTCGAGCAAGATCTCCATGTTCTTCTCGATGGTCTTGACCGGCTCGTCGGCCACGTGCGCCGAAGGCTCGGTGTTAAGAACCACGCCCGTGTAGACATTGCCGTCGCGCGTGTAGACGGTGCAGTTCTCGCCATCGGCCGTAGACCACTGATGCCCACCGAGCGTCGTGGGGCGCAGGCGGCCATTGTCCTTAATGGAACGCACCATGGCGCCTAGGGTATCGACATGGCTCGCCAGTACGAGCGGCTCGCCCTCGCCGCCAAGCTCAACGAGCACGTTACCCTTATTAGAACGCTCGGGCCCAAAGCCCATATCGCGCAGGGCCTCCATCAGATAATCAGTAGCCGCACGGGTATAGCCCGTAGGCGAGGCGATAGAAGTCAGCGTCTTAAGCTGTCCCGCGATATAGGAGAGCGTCCCCTCTAGAGAAGCATCAACATTAGAAGCCATATGCATCCTTCCAAGTAAAACTAAGACCGAGTCCCGATTTTAACCGTTCTGCACGGTCAATGCCCTAGGAGCCGAGCCGCCTCCCGACGTCCCCGCACCGGTTTTGTGCACGCGCACGGTTTACAACCCGAATCTTGCATAAATCCTATCAGTATCTGCATAAATATGAGACATCTTTTTGCTTCGTCTCAGGGTACCCCACCTTGGACCGTGCAAAAAACGGAGTATTCAGCACCGTGGGCCCCAACGACCCCATCACAAACGACAAAACGACGCGGTTACAGCAGTGTTGTAGACCGTCGCAAACCAAAAACGCGGCGACAGCCATCTCCGTCCATCGATAGCCCGCCCACAGGGGCTGTCGATGGGCGCCCGCGGGCCACTACGGCCCATTCACAACGTTATGCATTTTTCAGAGCTTGCTGAATACTCCCAAAAATGCACGCTGGGAAGTGCACCACCTATCCGCAGCGGGCAGCATGCTTTGGTTTTACCCGTCTCAGGACATTGACGCAGCACAAAAAGCCCCGCCGTGCGCAGCACGGCGGGGCCAGCAGCAAGTCAAAAGACCATACGCCTACGGGCGAAGGACCACCAAACTGGGTTAGGCAGCCGGGCAGATCTTCTTGAAGAGCTCGATGACGTCGTCGAGCGTCGCCTCGCGCGGGTTGCCCGGGAAGCAGGCGTCAGCCATGGCGTCCTTGGCCAGGATCTCGATCTCGTCAGCCTTCATGGCCTCGCAGACGTGTGGGATGTTCACGTCGGCAGAGAGCTGCTTAACGGCGGCGATGGCGGCATCGGCGGCCTCGGCGGTGCTCATGCCCGTGGTGTCAACGCCCATGGCGACGGCAACCTTGGCCAGGCGCTCAGCGCAAACCGGCTTGTTGAACTCCATGGCGATCGGCAGCAGCATGGCGCAAGCGACGCCGTGCGGGGTGTCGTAGTGAGCGGACAGGGTGTGAGCCATGGCGTGGTCGATGCCCAGGCCAACATTGGAGAAGCCCATGCCGGCGACATACTGACCAAGAGCCATGCCCTCACGGCCGGAGCCGGGCTGGCCGGACTTGGCCTCGGCGACGGAGTCGCGCAGGTTCTCGCTGATCAGCTTAATGGCCTCAAAGTGGAACATGTCGGAAAGCTCCCAGGCGCCCTTGGTGGTGTAGCCCTCGATGGCGTGGGTCAGTGCGTCCATGCCGGTGGAAGCGGTCAGGCCGGCGGGCATGGAAGCCATCATGTCAGGGTCGACGACGGCGACCTCGGGGGCGTCGTTGGTGTCGACGCACACGAACTTGCGGACCTTCTCGGGGTCGGTGATGACGTAGTTGATGGTCACCTCGGCAGCGGTACCGGCGGTCGTCGGCACGGCGATGGTGAACACGGCGTGGTTCTTAGTGGGAGCAACGCCCTCGAGGCTGCGGACATCGGCGAACTCGGGGTTGTTGATGATGATGCCGATGGCCTTGGCGGTGTCCATGGAGGAGCCGCCACCGATGGTCACGATAGCGTCAGCCTCGGCGGCCTTGAAGGCCTCGACGCCGTCCTTGACGTTCTGAATCGTGGGGTTGGGCTTGATCTCGGAGTAGAGGCTCCAAGCGATGCCGGCGGCGTCGAGCTCGTCGGTCACCTTAGCGGTAACGCCAAACTTGACCAGATCGGGGTCGGAGCAGACGAAGATCTTCTTGTAGCCGCGACGCTGGAGCTCGCCGGGGATCTCCTTGATGGCGCCGGAACCATGATAAGAGATGGTATTGAGAACGAAACGATTAGCCATTGATAGCCTCCCATCGTGTGCGGGGCATCCATTACGCCCCACGCTATGAGTCCCATCCTAACGCTTTTGAAACAAAAAACGCGTGAGAACGTCAAACTATTTAAAGCGTTTCAACAGACGATGAAAAATATTGCGGCAAAGGGACAGCCCCTTTGCCGCATTCGGTTACTTTCGGCAGCCCTCTTTCCAAGCCTCGGCCGCAACCTTCCAGCGTAAGCGCAAGTCGCGCTCGCGGTCGATGAACATGATGGCAAACGCGACAAACAGCAGCAAGCTCGCCACGACGATGGCGTGCAGGCCCATGCGCTCAATACACCAGTTGCCCAACACGGCGCCAAACACAAAGGTAAAGATCACGCCAAAGTACAGCAGGCCGTTTTCCAAAAAGCCGCGCCTGTGGGTGATGATGTAATCGTCCACGTTTTGCAGCGCGTTGCGCAAGTTGCCGATGCACATGGTCGTGGCGATGCCGTGACCATGTATCTTGCGGAAGCTCTCAACCTGCATGCCGCAGGCAAACGAGGTGAGGCAGTTGGCGAGCAGGTTGAAATTGCCGCCCGGGATAAAGCTCACGCCCAGCAAGATGACGGCTTCAAAGAACACCGTTACCTGGCGCCAGTGAATCACGCTGCCAAACCGCTCATGCACCAGGTCGGCAAGCATAATGCCCACGGCAAACGACACCACGGGGAAGAAGTAGCGTCCCGCAAGTGCCCAGTTGCCCTCCGAGATGCTCACGCCCACGAGCAGGATGTTGCCTGTCTGCGCGTTGGCGAAAACATGATCGCGCCCAATGTACGAATAGACGTCCATAAAGCCACCGGCGAGCGCCAAGATGATGCCCAGCTCAATAGACTCCGATATCTGTTTGGCACGCTGCATCGTCGTGCATCCTCCTTGTTGACGACTCTCTCGTGCGTTGGCGGAAACATAGCCGCCGTTCATACTGTAACCCATTGACAACATGGCGTGCGCGCGAGACGGGTTCTCCAACGCGCAGATACACAGTCTGGAAACAAACGATCCCCGCATCGACGCGCCGATCCCCAGCTCATGTACTCCCCCAGTCTTTTTAGCCCCGTCCCAAAAAGACTGGTTACAATTACGTGCAGCATACAAACACCGGGAGGGATCGTGGCAAAAAAGCCTCAGCACGCTCAGAACAACCAGCGCAGTCAGCAGGGCAAACAGGGCCAGCAGCAAAAGCGCGGCGGTAAGGCGCAGGCCACGGTCGCCCGCACCAAGCATTCCCAAGCGACGCCCGCCCGCCCCTGGCGACCGGGCCGCGATAAGTTCCTCCCCGTCAGCCGCGCCGACATGGATGCGCGTGGCTGGGACCAGTGCGACTTTGTCTACATCTGCGGCGACGCCTATGTGGACCATCCCAGCTTTGGCATGGCCATCATCAGTCGCGTCCTCGACGCGCACGGCTACAAGGTGGGCATCATCTGCCAACCCGACTGGACCGACCCCGCCAGCATCACTGTGCTCGGCGAGCCGCGCCTGGGCTTTTTGGTCAGTGCCGGCAACATGGACTCCATGGTCAACCACTATTCGGTGACCAAACACCGCCGCCACACCGACGCCTATACCCCCGGTGGCGAGGAGGGGCGCCGTCCCAACCGAGCCGTCACGGTCTACGGCAACCTCATCCGCCAGACGTTTAAGGACGCCCCCATCATCATCGGCGGCATCGAGGCAAGCCTGCGCCGCCTGGCCCACTACGACTACTGGCAGGATAAGCTCAAGCGCTCGGTGCTGCTCGACTCGGGCGCCGACATCCTCATCTACGGCATGGGCGAGCACGCGATTGTCGAGATTGCCGACGCGCTCGACGCGGGGCTGCCCATCGATCAGATCACCTATATCAACGGCACCGTCTACCGCACAGGCTCGCTCGACGAGGTCTACGACTACGACCTGCTACCCAGCTGGGACGACCTTACCGCCGACAAGCTCAACTACGCACGCAGCTTTAATGTGCAGCAGCAGAATATGGACCCCATCACCGGACATCGCCTGGTAGAGCCCTATCCCAACAACGTCTATGTAGTGCAGAACCCGCCATCGGCGACGCTCACCACCGACGAGATGGACGAGGTGGCCGAACTCCCCTACGCACGCGATTGGCATCCCGACTACGACGCGGCGGGCGGTGTGCCGGCCTTTGCCGAGATCAAGTTTTCCATTAGCTCCAACCGCGGCTGTTTTGGCGAGTGCTCGTTTTGCGCCCTCACCTTCCACCAGGGTCGCGTGCTGCAGATGCGCAGCCACGACTCGATCATACGCGAAGCCGAGCTGCTCACGCGCGATCCTGAGTTTAAGGGCTATATCAACGACGTGGGCGGACCGACGGCAAACTTTAGCCGCCCTGCCTGCGACAAGCAGCTCAAGCATGGCGTGTGCAAGAACAAGCGCTGCCTGTGGCCGAGCGTATGCAAGAACATGGTGGTCGACGAGAGCGGCTATACGCAGTTGCTGCGCGACCTGCGCCAGCTGCCGGGCGTCAAGAAGGTCTTCGTCCGCAGCGGCATCCGCTTTGACTACACCATGGCCGATGCCTCGGACGAGTTTTTGCGCGAGCTGCTGGAGCACCATGTCTCGGGCCAGCTGCGCGTGGCACCCGAGCACGTGAGCGACGCGGTGTTGTCCGTGATGGGCAAGCCGAGCCGAGCCGTCTACGACGCGTTCTGCCGTAAATTTGAACGCCTGAACCGCGAATACGGACTCAAGCAGTACGTAGTGCCGTACCTAATCTCGAGCCATCCCGGCTCAACGATGAAGGAAGCCGTGGACCTTGCCGAAGCCGTGCGCGACATGGGCTACATGCCCGAGCAGGTGCAGGACTTCTACCCCACCCCGTCCACCATGTCGACCTGCATGTACTACACCGGCGTGGACCCACGTACCATGCAGCCGATCTACGTGGCACGCGACCCGCACGAGAAGGCCATGCAGCGTGCGCTCATCCAATACCGCAAGCCCGAGAACTACAAGCTCGTGCGCGAGGCGCTGGAAAAAGCCGGGCGTCGTGACCTGATCGGCTACACCAAGCATTGCCTGATCCGTCCCGTACCGCCGCGACCGGGCGAGACGTCTGCTGGCGGCGGACATGGCGCCGGCAATAAGGGCGGCAAGGCCCACGGTGGCGCTGGCGGCGCCGGCAAGGGGCCTAAGGGCAGCAAGGGTCACGGCGGCATGTCGCGCGCGCAGAACACTGCCGGCCGCAACCGCGCGGCCCAGGGACGGCAGGGCGCCAACGGAGGCGGCAGGCGCAACTAAGGCAGCGGTGCCGTCGCTATGTCCGTCTCGCATGCGTGGCGCAGTGAGCGCATCGCCTCCACGAGGATGATGCCGGCGATGGCAACCGTGACCGCCACGTCGAGCGGCGTGTTCACAAACCAGAGCATCGTCATGAGATACGACCCGGCATTAAAGGCAAAGTGCAGCAGAATCGTGTAGCAGAGCTTTCCGGTGGTCACGAGTACCCAGCCAAAGATGAGGCCGGCGGCACCCGCATAGCAGCCCTGTACCCAATTCATGTGCATAAAGCCGAAGATTGCCGCCTGCAGCACAATCGCCGCGGCGACGCCCCAGGTACTCGGGGCCGCCCAGGGCACTATGGCGCCGTCCTGCGCGTTCGCGCGGCGCCGGCGCTTCCAGAGCGAACGGCACTGTGGATTAAACGCACGCAGCGAAAACTCAAAGATGATGCCGCGTACCAGGAGCTCTTCGCAAAACGGCGCGCCGAGCACCGTGGTCAGGACGGCAAGAAGGCTGGTTTCGCCCATGCCCGTTTCCTCGACGAGCTCGCTATAGTCTGCCGCGACCTCGGGCAGCAGCGACAGCACGCCGTCGCATAGGTAGCTAATGACCACCTGCATGGATAGGCCGATCACGACAACGCAGGCAATGCGCTTCCATGCCGCGCTTGCTCCCCCACCGAGCGGGCGCTCGCCTTGCCGGCGCGCCATGAAGGAGCGGGGCCACAGATAACGCCACCACAGCAGCGCCATCAAAAATGACGCCATCTGAGCGGCAGCCTGGAACCATTGGATATCGAGATTGTCGATCGGGAAACCCGTCAGCGCCGACACGGCATCGAGAGCTGAAAACAGAACCACGCTCAGGGCTATATCGGCAGCAACAACACCAAAACAGGCAAGCGCCCAAATCATCGCATTGAGCATGCCAACCTCCTCAAAACCCGGCACTTAGGGACGTTCCTTAACTGCCGGCAAAGACGATATGAGCAGGACATAAAAACATTGAGAGCCCCTGCTGCATGAAAGACCGCGGATTAGGCCGACAATGGTGAGTGTCTAATCCAACCGTGGCGGCCACGCCGCATTCATGGAAGGGGCTCCCATGCTCGATACTACCACCTTCATCGGCCTCGACGTCCACGCCCGCTCGATAAAGGCCGTCTCCCTCGACGTCATGACCGGGGAGGTACGTGCCGCGACCTTCGGCTACGACGCCGGCGCCGTCGCGGAGTGGGTCCGTTCCGTGGACCCCAGGGCCAGGTGCGTGTACGAGTCCGGGGTCACGGGCTTCGACCTGCAGAAGAGGCTTTCCGGCCTGGGGGTCGACTGCGTGGTCGGCGCCGTCTCGAAGATGATCAAGCCCAGCGCGGACAGGCGCAGGAAGAACGACCGCAACGACGCCGAGTTCCTCGCCCGCATGCTGTCGGTCGGCAACGTGGTCGAGGTGTGGGTCCCCGACGACGAGTGCGAGGCCGCCCGCGACCTGACCAGGGCGCTCGAGGACGCGAGGGACGACCTCTCGCGCTCGAAGCAGCGGCTCTCCAAGTTCCTGCTCAGGCACGGGCTCGTCTTCGACGAGAGGACGCCCACCGGCCGCAGGAAGGGCAACTGGACCCGGGCGCACTGGTCCTGGATCGAGTCGATAAGGTTCGCGGAGAGGGCCGACAACGACGTGCTCGCCTACTACGTCGACGCGGTCAGGCGGGCGGCGGAGGAGAAGGCGAGGCTCGAGGGGCTCGTCGGGGCCGAGGCCCGCAAGCCCAGGTGGAGGAAGAGGGTCGACTCCCTCCGCTGCCTCAAGGGCGTAGACACCGCGTCCGCCGCCGACCTCGTGTTCGAGGCCGGCGAGTTCTCGAGGTTCAGGAACGCCCGCTCGTTCGCGGCGTGGGTCGGCCTGACGCCCTCCGAGCACTCCAGCGGGGAGAGCGACCGCAGGGGCGCGATCACCAAGGCCGGCAACAAGCACCTGAGGAAGACGCTGGTCGAGGCCGCGTGGCACTACCTGACGTGCTCGGGGCGGCCGAAGGACCTCGCCAAGGGCCAGGCCCCGGACCGGGGCGCCCGGAGGCATGCCGCCAAGGGCGTGCGGAGGCTGGTCGAGAGGCGGGAGGCGCTGCTCGCGCGCGGGGTCCACGGCAACAAGGCGAACGTGGCCACGGCGCGCGAGCTCGCCTGCTGGGTATGGGCGGTCGGCCTCATGGCCGAGGAGGCGTAGGGGGGCGGTCCCCCGCACATAAGCCAGTCACCCCGGAAGCGGTTCGATCCGAAGCCGTTGAGGCGAACCTCAGGTCCCTTTTCTGCGAGCGCCCAGGGCGCCACACGCGTGCACAGACTGTCGGTTCGACGTAGAAGCCTCAGCCGTAGCAACGGATTGCCCAGCGAGAGATCGCCGCGGGCGGATATTAAACTGCAAAGACGAGCGTCGGTAAGACACGCCGAGGTCGCCGCGGACGGGTTGATATAGGGAGAGGGCCTGACCCCATATCGTTGGGGCCAGGCCCGATTTTGCCTCTTGACAATGTCCTGCTCATATTAAAAGGAACGTCCCCAAGTGCCGGCAGTTTGGGACAGTCATTGTTGATGAGAATCGGGCGCAGCGCCAAAAGCCCCGCTGGGCGAAATGTCGAACGGAAAGGTGCCGCAGCGATTGAAGGCGGCGATGAACATGCGGATGGCGTTGGACGGCGTAGTGCCCACGAGCTGGGTTGCCGCCGCGAAGGCCGCCTTTTCCTCGGGCAAGACCTTCGCGACAACCGGGGTCATGTGTTCTGCCATGGCGCTTCCTTTTTGAAACGACGGTGGTGCGGATGGATGCGGGCCACGCGGCTGGGCGACGGGCTGTGAAGGCAACCCGATTGGCCCGCATCTGGAGTTTGTTCTACGGCGCTGGTATTACTTGGTATTCCTAAGTATTACCCCGCAGATAGAATACCATACCCGACCCCATGGGGACGGAGAAAAAAACGGATCAATTTGTTGCTGAGTAAGTCTTTAGAGCGTGATGATGTCCGAGATATTGAGGGCCCGAGCGTCAGCGGAATCGTGCGTGGCAAGCAACAGCATACGACCGTCGAGCAAGTCGAGCACGACCTCGGTGCATGCGTCGCGCGCAGCGATGTCTAGACCGGTAAAGGGCTCGTCCAGAATCACTGCGCCGCCCGGACACAGCAGGGCTCGGGCAATCTCGACGCGACGGCGCTGCCCGCCCGAGAGCTCGGCCACGCGGGCATGCACATCGATCCCCGGTACCAGCAGGCGCAACAAGGCAGCGGCACTCGAGGCATTCACGCGTGCATCGGCGCACACCAGCACGTTATCCAAAGCAGAGGCGTCCTCGACCAGGCGCACGTCCTGAAACACCATGGAGCACGGTGCGCACTCCCCCGCCACCAGCGCAAGCAACGTCGACTTGCCCACGCCCGAAGCGCCCATCACACAGGTGCGTCCACCGGCGGGCACATGAAGCACCAGTCCGTCGAGCGCCGGCGACCAGGGCGCCCGGTCGCCCACGGCGAGCGCAAGCTCCGCAGCAGCCCCGCCGCCAGCAGAGCCGCACGCACGCCCGCGGCCACCGCGCCCATGCGCCCGCACGGCAGTACGCCACGCCACGGGTCCCGAAACCCGCAGCAGCCACACCAGCACGCGCTCGCACGCCCACGATGCCGCCACGACCAACACGGTCCACGCCAGCAGGTCAGCCGTCTCGATGAGCAGCTTCGCCTGATAGATGCGCTCGCCCACGGTGCCCGTCGCCATGCCGATGAGCTCCGCCGCCACGCCGGCCTTCCAGCTCATGCCGATCACAGCGCGGGCGCACGAAAGCACAAACGGCAGGACTTCGCGCCAGGTGTGGGCACAAAACAGACGCCAACCCCGCACGCCATGCAGACGAAACATCTGCTCCAGCGGCTTATCCACTTGCGCCAAGCCCTCGACCAGCGAAAAATACACGCCCGGCAGTGCCATCAAAAAGACCGCCGCGACGCTCACACGCGCCGACCCCAACCAGATAAGCAGCAGGACCACCACGCAGGCAACCGGTGTCGCCTTAACAAACGAAAGTGCCGGAGCCACAAAGCGCGCAA